>NZ_ASZT02000005.1:0-83644 GCF_001006065.1 Sphingobacterium sp. IITKGP-BTPF85 | reverse complement strand
CATATGAAATAGGCCTTTTTTTCGTATAATAGGATCTAGAATTTTGATCCTATCGTTAACATTACATTTGTTCTGCTATTCTTAACGTCAACACTTGGACTAACCGTATTCCAGTCGCCTTCATAAGTGATTCTATAAGGATTTTCTTTATAGTTGTTGGCATTATAAACACCAGTCAGATCAAGATATACACCACGGCCTAATTTAGCACCTAGACCAGCTGAAATGCCATAAGTTTTATACTCAGCATCTTTGTACGGATTACCATTATAATTGAAACCAGCTCTTCCGCTTAATATCTGATTAAATAATACCTCGCCACCTACGCGTACATTGAAGGCTGCCTGGTATGTATTTTTAATATTAGCATTCATCTGCTGCTCGTTTGAATTATTATTATAAACATCTCTATAGCGCATACTTGCATAATCGACAAATTCAACTTCCGCAGTTAATAGACCGGCAGAAAAATATTGTGTAAGACCAGCTGAAAGCTTATAGGGAGTTTGTAAGTTATAATCGTACGAGGTGTCGTAATACTTAGATGCGAAATTATGGAATGACTTATCGGCATTTGGCTTAAAGTAGTTAATGTCTGTATAAGAGGTCGATTCATCTGTAATTGACATAAATGTAGGCGTTTTAGCGTAAATCCTAAACTTAAAGAAGGTGTGGCTTTATAGATCATACCTAATTTAAAATCAAAACCAGATCCTTGAGTCACTTGGCCGTAATGGTCAAATAGTTCGTAGTCCACATCAACAAATTTTGCCTGTTCTTCATCTGCCTTTAGATAGTTTGATTCAGGATTCAATGCTTTAATACCAGCCGCATCTTTCGTTATGCCGTATTCTGTAAAAACAGCAGATTTTTCATAACGGAAATCTGTTAGGCTGAAAGTTGCTCCGATATAAAATTTATTGCTATAATTAGAGCCAAAAGATAATGCTGTTTCAGATTTTCCACCTTTGGTCCATACTGAATTCAATTGTTCGCTTCCTTTATCTTCAGCAATTGGAAAATAAAAGTTTTTGTCTTTGCCAATAGTTTTATCAAACATAAAGGATGATTTCATGTCATTTGCCCATTCACTTCCATCCTCATCGAACATGCGATCTGCATACGCATGTGTGATCGAATTGTCACTATTCACGCCACTATAGTCTAATTTATTGTTAAAAAGATTCGTACGATTGTAAGCAATACCAACATTAAAATTTAACCAGCCTTTAGTTAAGTCTCCGCCGTAACGAGTGGTTGGTAAATGAAATACAACACCACCATTATCCAGGTTAAAATTGTCTGTTTTGCTATTGCTTTTGTTACCGAAATAATCCATCTTATTTTTCCCATATTGGTAACGTAAAGTTGCAGAAGCATCAGATTGGTTATAAAAACCTAAACCTGCAGGGTTTCCTGTTATAGCGCTAATATCACCACCTAATGCAGTTGAAGCACCTCCCATAGCCTTGAAACGAGCTGTTCCTCCATTGTCTCCTTGAGAAAACAAAAGTACATCTTCCGTCATTGACTGGGCCTTTGCGGTGCCAACCATACCTATAGCTAGTACACTCCCAAAAAGTATTTTTTTAATAGTCATATAGTTTTATATATAGTAGTAATGAAAGAGTGATTGAATTTTCATCAACCACTCTTCTTATGAATCATATTTATCTTGTACGGCCTCCACCACTGCGTGTAGCACCACCGCCTCCGCCACCACCTGATGAACGAGTGGCACCACCGCCACTGTTAAAGCTTCCGCTCGATTGTGATCGCATCGTTGGTTGCGATGAACGAACCGGTTCGCTAGAACGTGTTCTTGAAGGTTGATAAGTATCTCTACTTGTACTTCTTGTCGCTGGGTTTGATTGTTGTACTCTTGTTGAACTTGTAGAACGTGTTCTGCCTACATTACTATTTGAGTTGTTGTAATTATCGGAACGTGTTGAACGTGTTCTGCCAACACCATTATTATAATCACCTCTGTTGGTATTGCTTGAACCGATACGTGTTCTTCCTGCTCTGGTATCATTTGGATTATTGCTTGATGCAGAAGAACGTGTTCTTCCAACACTGCTAATTCTACCGTTCGCATCTCTAGAGACGACAGCATTCGAACGTGTACGTCCAGTAGTTCTTCCACCATCACTGTAACGCGTACCTGATCTCGAACGTGTGTTGTAGTTATCACGGTAAGGTGAACGTGCTGCTAAGTCACGTGATCTGTGGTTACCCCAGTATCCGCCACCATAACCACCACCCCAGTAGCCGCCGCCCCAATATCCATTACCCCAATATCCACCGCCCCAGCCCCATCCTGGTACCATGGATTGTAACCCCAGCCAGAACCATAGCCGAAGCCAAAACCTAGGCCAATGGACCATCTGCCACCTCCAAAACCAAATGAAGGACCATAAAAGCCTCCGTATCCCATTCCCATACCATACCAAGGATCAAAGAATGGATCAAAGTAGGTCATACCTGGTGAAGAATAATAAAATCGATTAATTCGATTCGCATATTCCAAGTCTTCGTATTTTCCTTCTTCATATTCTGCATCAGAATATTCATCACTATAATATCCGTTATCTTGGACTTGATCAGCTTCACTTTCATCCGCATAATAGTAATCCGGACTTTGATAAGCTGGTCTTGCCTGGGCATTATTATTATAGACATCATCACTATGAGTGATTGGTCTGCTAGTAGTACAAGATCCCAGCGTAAGGCTCCTGAAATCACAATAGCGCCGAGTAAAAAACTATTTTTTTTCATAATATACTAAGTCGTTATGTTCGACAATACAGTCTAATTTACTATCTTAGACCCAAATTTCAGATAAGGGTTTAATCGTGTTCTCAAAAATAATAAATATTTATTTTTAAAACTTATATTCCTTTATTAGACGGAATTCTTAATCACAATGTTACAATAATTTTTGAATTAATAATATGGGTAAAGGTATAACAAGTCGTGAAGAAGACTATTCGCAATGGTATAATGACCTTGTGATCAAGGCTGACTTGGCAGAATACGCTGCTGTGAGAGGTTGTATGGTTATAAAACCATATGGATATGCTATTTGGGAGCGTATGCAAGCGGTTTTGGATAAAAAGTTTAAAGATACTGGTCACAGTAATGCTTATTTTCCTTTGTTCATCCCCAAGTCATTTTTCTCGAAAGAAGCATCACACGTAGAAGGTTTTGCAACAGAGTGTGCAGTAGTGACACATTACCGTTTAAAAAATGATGGTAACGGAAATATTATTGTTGATGAAGATGCTAAATTGGAAGAAGAGTTAATCGTTAGACCAACATCTGAAACGATTATTTGGAATACTTACCGTGGGTGGATTGAATCTTACCGGGATCTTCCAATTTTAGTGAACCAGTGGGCTAACGTTGTTCGTTGGGAAATGCGTACCAGATTATTTTTGCGTACTACTGAATTCTTGTGGCAAGAAGGCCATACCGCGCATGCAACTCAGGAAGAAGCAATTGAAGAGACCGAAAAGATGCTTCATGTATATGGTGACTTTGTTGAAAAATATTTGGGTGTGCCGGTTATACGCGGTCGTAAGACTGAAAACGAGCGTTTTGCGGGAGCGATAGACACGTATTGTATTGAAGCATTGATGCAGGACGGTAAAGCTCTGCAGGCAGGTACTTCACATTTTCTTGGTCAAAATTTTGCTAAAGCTTTTGATGTGAAATTTACTTCTAAAGAAGGTAAATTAGAGCATGTATGGGCAACATCATGGGGTGTTTCGACGCGTTTGATGGGAGCTCTGGTTATGGCACACTCGGACGATCAAGGTCTGGTATTGCCTCCAATGTTAGCGCCAATCCAAGTTGTTGTTGTTCCAATCTTTAAAACAGCAGAAGAGAAGCAAGCAATTGATAATTTTATCGATGCTTTGTCTGGCGAATTGAAAAGTAAAAATATTTCAGTGAAATATGACGATCGTGATACGCAAAGACCTGGATTCAAGTTTGCAGAATGGGAATTAAAAGGTGTACCATTGCGCTTAGCTATTGGAGCACGTGATATGCAAAATGGAACTGCTGAATTAGCAAGACGTGATACACAGACCAAAGAGACTGTTGAACAAGCTGGATTAGCAGATAGAATCGAAGGTTTATTGACTGAAATTCAGGAAAACATTTTTAAAAAGGCTTTGGATTACAGAGATTCTCATATTACTGAAGTAAATTCATATGATGAGTTTAAAGAAGTTTTGGAAACGAAAGCTGGTTTTATATCTTGTCACTGGGATGGCACTGTGGAGACAGAAAAACTAGTGAAAGAAGAAACAAAAGCGACTATTCGTTGCGTGCCTTTAGACGCAAAAGAGGAAGCTGGTATTTGTATTTTTACAGGTAAGCCTTCGACAAAACGTGTTTTATTCGCAAAAGCGTATTAATTTATAATCAATCACTCATGCGTTATCTCATATTAGGTTGTGGATGGGTAGGAGAGTTTGTCGCTAATTTATGGTTGAAAGAAGGACATGAAGTCTGGGCATCTACCACTACAGCAGAAAAATACCATCGGTTAATAACCGATGGTATTTTTGCATTTAAGCAAAATTTCGACGAACCACTAACTCCTGCTATTAATTTGCCAAAAGAATTTGATTATATCTTGGTGAGTGTTCCTGCAACAAATAAATCAACAATAGAAGACCTGACTAAAAGGTTCCTTCGAGTAAGTAACTTTCTATCCAGTTTACAATATAGTAAAATAATATTTTTAAGCTCAATTGGAATATATCCCGATGTTTCGAAAGAAATAGATGAGGATAGTTTTGAAGAAGATGAACTGCAGTCCAAATTACTGCTTGCTGAAAAATCTATTGGTGTATTCCCAAATACGCATATTTACCGTCTAGGAGGCCTGTTTGGTCAAAATCGCATTTTTGCTAAATATTTTCAGCAGAAAGAATGCACTACGGGTGGACAGCCTGCCAATTTTATTCATTTGGAAGATGTTGCGTCGCTGATAAGTGAGGGTTTTGCAAAGCCTTTAAACAATAAAATCTACAACGTGGTATGTCCTCATCATCCATTAAAGCAAGATGTTGTCGAAGCATCAGCACAGAAATACGGTTTTGATTTACCAACTGCTTTTAATAATAGTGATTCATTTCAGAAAATAGTAAAGTCAAATCGTTTGCAAAATGACTTGAATTATACTTTTAAATATGAATCTCCGTTAGATTTTTAATAAATTTACTTTTTCAGAATTAATATAAATATTAAATAATATGGCATATAAATTTGCAACTAAAGCGATTCATGCTGGTCAACAGTCGGACCCTACAACGGGTGCAGTGATGACTCCTATATATCAGACTTCTACTTATCAACAGGCTTCTCCAGGCGAGCATAAAGGTTACGAATATTCAAGAGGAACAAATCCTACACGGAAAGCTTTAGAAGACTGTTTAGCTGCTTTAGAAAATGGTCAGCATGGTTTAGCCTTTTCAAGCGGTATGGCCGCCACGGATTGTGTTTTGCGTCTATTGAAACCAGGAGACGAAGTAGTTACGGGAGACGATTTATATGGTGGTTCCTACCGTATTTTTACTAAAGTTTATGAAGCCTATGGAATCACTTTTAAATTTGTAAATACTTCAGATCCTGATGCTGTACGGGAAGCGATAACGGACAAAACGAAGTTAATCTGGGTAGAAACTCCGACTAATCCGACATTGAAAATTGCGGATGTTGCGGCTATTGGCCAGGTTGCTAAGGAAAAAAAGTGCTTTACGTAGTTGATAATACTTTTGCTTCTCCATACCTACAAAATCCTTTGGACCTTGGTGCTGATATTGTTATGCACTCAGCTACCAAATATATTAATGGTCATTCGGATGTGGTTATGGGGGCACTAGTTATGAATTCAGACGAGTTATACAAACAATTATTCTTTTTTTATAATGCCGTAGGCGGAACTCCTGGACCACAGGATTCATTTTTAGCGCTTCGTGGCATCAAGACATTACATTTACGTATGGAGGCACATTGTGCTAATGGACGTAAAGTTGCTGAATATCTTAGGAATCATCCAAAAGTGGAAAAAATTTATTGGCCAGGATTTGAAGATCATCCTGGACATGATATTGCTAAAAAGCAAATGCGTGATTTCGGCGGTATGATATCTATTGTTTTAAAAGGTGCTGATCTAAACGAAACATTTCGCATTTCTTCGCAATTTAAAGTGTTTACACTTGCTGAGTCACTAGGAGGAGTGGAGTCTCTGATTAATCATCCAGCAACAATGACCCATGGATCTATTCCAAAAGAAATACGTGAGAAAGTAGGTGTGGTCGATAATTTGATCCGAATCTCAGTTGGGATCGAGGATGCTGATGATTTGATTGCTGATCTGGAACAAGCGTTAGTTTAATAATAGATTAAAAAGTTTTAGCCGTCAGTTCCTCCTGATAATTTTATCGGGAGGAACTGATGGTTTTTATTTAAATAGATGGCAGATTTTAATATTAAGGATTTTTTGGATAAAAAAGTCGAAAAGTATAATCAACCCAATTTCATTCCGAATGATCCGATTTGTATTCCACATCGTTTTCAAAAGAAAGAGGATGTGGAAATCATGGGGTTTATAGCTGCAATATTAGCTTGGGGGCAACGGAAGACCATCATTAATAAATGCACAGAGTTGATAGAACGTATGGATGGAAGTCCACATGATTTCATCATGAATCATCAGGAGGTTGATTTAAAGCAGTTGCTCGGATTTAAGCATCGTACTTTTAACGATACCGATCTTCTGTATTTTATTCAGTTTTTTCGTTATCATTATAATCATTTTTCCTCTTTGGAAGATGCATTTTTAATTGGACAGGAAAATACGGGTACAGTTGTACTAGAAAAGTCTTTAGATGAGTTTAAAAATTACTTTTTTTCTCTTCCTGATTATCCATTAAGAACGAGAAAGCATATTAGTTCTCCAATACAGAAATCTACTGTTAAAAGGATCAATATGTTTCTGCGCTGGATGGTACGTCATGATGATAAAGGAGTAGATTTTGGAATTTGGAGCCGTTTAAATCAGAAGGATCTTATTTGTCCCTGTGATCTTCATGTCGAACGTGTCGCTCGTAAATTTGGATTAATAACTTTGGATCAGGTAAACTGGAAAACAGCGATGCAGCTTACTGAAAATTTGAGAAAGTTAGATCCATTGGATCCGGTTAAATATGATTTTGCTTTATTTGGCCTAGGAGTAGAACGTGAGTTGTAAAACAGATCAGATGTTTCTTTAATCAACTGATCTGTTTTATAATTCCGAGCTTATAGCTATGCGTTAAGCGGTATAATATTTTTTAATTAATGTAATAAATTGCTGTAAAACGGGATGTTGACTTTTGTTGTCATAAGCTAATATCACCTCTGTCTGAATATCCTGTTCTTTTAAAGCATGAAATTCTAATGGCAATTCGGTATTCTGTTTTGCAACCGAAGTTGGAACAAATGCGATACCTAATCCATTCGCTACCAATTCTAATATGGAATGCATGGTGTTACATTCGTGTACAATTTGTGGATGGAAACCGATCCGGTTTGCACAGGTTATGATCTGATTGTGGTAATCATCAGCATAACTTGAATTGTACGAAATAAAATCTTCTTGCATTAAAGTAAGTGCATGAATGTCCTTACCCCACTTTTTAGGCGTTGCTAAGCAAAAGGAATCTTTAAACAAAGAATACACCTGAAGATTAGTTGTAAAGATAGGTGCTCGTAGTATTCCTAAATCAAGTTTCCCATTTTCTAATGCCGTTTTTTGTTTCTGAGAAGAGGTCTCATACAGATAGACATGTAAGTAGGGGAAATCATTTTTGATTTGTTTCAATATCTTAGCCAGCATTTTCTTTGGGGTCGAACTAATGTAACCGAGTCTGAAATCTCCTGAAATAGCCTGATGTAATTGTTTGGTCATGAGCTTAGCCTTTTCCAGCTGCTGCATCAGTTGATCACATTCCTGTAAAAATAGCGTCCTGCATTTGTTAATTCAACACGCTTATTATTTCGGTAAAATAAAATGACCCCTAATTCTTTTTCCAGATCTTTAATCTGACGGGTTAAGGGCGGTTGAGAGATATGCAATTTTTCTGCCGCACGACCGAAGTGTAACTCCGTTGCCACTGCTTTAAAATAATGTAAATGTCTTAATTCCATCGATACTTGAAAGGTATTAATAATTGCCTAAAATAGTATTTTTAAAGTATTATTCAATGTTTTAGATTTGAAAATATTAAAAATTAGAAAGATGGAATATAAATCAACGCTAAAAGAAATTGAAGAACGGTTTGACCAGGATGTAGCACGGTTTTCAAATCTTGACACAGGACAGCAGACGACTTTAGATGCCTTGTTTAATATGGAACTGATTACTGATGGTATTGTCGCTGTGTATCCGGAATTAAATCACGTGCTAGATATTGGTTGTGGCGCTGGTAATTACCCTGTTAAATTAGCGCAAAAGATGTCCGATTTTGACTGTACTTTGGTTGACTTAAGCCAGCCGATGTTGGAAAAAGCACAAGAACGTGTACAAGAAGTCATAACTGGACAGGTTCAGATATTAAAAGGTGACTTTAGAACTGCCGAGCTAAAAGAAAATCATTATGACGTTATTATTGCAACGGCGGTTTTGCATCATCTCCGTGATGACCAAGATTGGGAGCATGCATTTAAAAAACTGTATAGCTTACTCAAAGAGGGCGGGAGTATCTGGATTTTTGATCTGGTGATTCATGATCATGATGCCATTCAAAAATTGATTTATGATAATTACTATGGTAGATACCTTACGGGTTTGAAAGACGGAACTTATCGTGACCATGTTTTTGCTTATATCGAGCATGAAGATACACCGCGGAGTTTAACTTATCAGCTTGATTTGCTTAAAAAGTAGGATTCAATTCTGTTGATGTACTCCATAAAAAATTGAATTTTGCCTCTTTTGTAGCTTTTAAATCTCGAACTACAGCATCTTAAGAAGCATAGTTGATTCATTTTAAAAGACGATAAATTTTAGTTTGCAAATATCACGTTAGTAAGCTGCTGTTTAATAGGAAATATACTTATATATACCTTATACTAAGGTACTATTTTTGGAGATATTCTAAAGGGATAATAGAGGGTTTCTAGAGGTAAAACACTATAAAACCCTCTATTAAAGCTCAGTTAAATCCGATGAAAATCTTACTGCATATTGAACGAGTATTAGCTGAAGTGCAAATCAGTCTTTTACATATTCATAAGAGGATGCAGATTTTGTTAAAAAATTATTATTTGTGACGATGACTGCCTATCCGCCAAATGATTTTCGTACTTTTATAAGCTATTTTAAATAACATATAATATTAGGAGAAAGCTTTGGATTTTTTAGCAGGATTGAACCCTTCTCAAAGAGGAGCTGTAGAACAAACTGATGGACCAGTTATGATTGTTGCTGGGGCTGGATCAGGAAAAACACGTGTCATTACTTATCGCGTTGCCCATTTAATACAAAAAGGAGTAGATCCTTTCAATATATTAGTTTTAACTTTTACTAATAAAGCCGCAAAAGAAATGCGTAATCGTATTATGTCGGTGGTTGGTGCTGAGGCTAAAAATATTTGGATGGGAACATTTCACTCCGTATTTGCCAAGATTTTGCGTGTAGAAGCTGAATTGATCGGATACCCGCGTAATTTTACGATTTACGATACGGATGATACGAAAAGTTTACTACGTTCCATTTTGAAAGAAATGAACTTAGATGACAAACTTTATAATGTCAATCATGTGTATGGGCGTATTTCTCAAGCGAAAAATAATCTCATATCGCCACAGGAGTATAATAAAAATGAAGCACTAAAAGCGGAAGATATTTCTAACGGGAGAGGTCAGTTAGGAGAAATCTATATGACGTATGCGCAACGTTGTTATCGTGCAGGGGCTATGGATTTTGATGATTTGTTGTTCAAAACCAACGTTTTGTTGAATAAGCATCCTGAAGTGCTGCATAAATACCAGCATCAGTTTAAATACTTGATGGTTGATGAGTATCAAGATACCAACTTTTCACAGTACTTAATCGTTAAGCGATTAGCTGCTGTTAATGAGAATATTTGTGTAGTTGGTGATGATGCACAGAGTATTTATGCTTTCCGTGGTGCAAATATTCAGAATATCTTGAATTTCCAAAAGGATTATCCTGCAGTAAAGGTTTTTAAATTAGAGCAAAATTACCGTTCAACTCAAATGATTGTTAACGCCGCGAATTCGGTTATTGCTAACAATCAAAATCAGTTGGAAAAGAATGTCTTTTCTGATAATGAAGAAGGAGAGAAGATAAAAGTTTCACGTGCATTTTCAGATAATGAGGAAGGCAAAATTGTTGCGGAATTAATTTCGCAAGAAAAGTCATTAAAATCGTATAATTATAAAGATTTTGCTATTCTTTATCGCACCAATGCGCAATCTAGAGCAATGGAGGAAGCTTTAAGAAAAATAAATATCCCTTATAAAATATATGGTGGTACTTCTTTTTATCAACGAAAAGAAATTAAAGATTTAATTGCATATTTTAGACTTACTTTTAATCCAAACGATGAAGAGGCGTTGAAACGTGTGATCAATTATCCTCGTCGTGGTATTGGTGATACCACGGTTGAGAAAATCGTGATCGCCGCAGATCAACATCAATACCGTCTTTGGGATATTGTAGCGAATGCTCAAATGTTTATGGACGGACGTAGTGCCGCTTCTGTTGGAGGATTTGGTCAAATGATCTTGAGTTTTCAAGCGCTGGCAAAAACTAATAGTGCTTTTGATACGGCAATGCATATAGCACAGCATTCAGGTATATTAAAGGAACTATATGAAGATAAGTCTGTTGAGGGATTGACACGGTACGAACATATACAGGAATTGCTCAATGGTATTAAAGAGTTTTCCGAACGCGAGGATATTGAGGAACGTGGGTTAGACATTTATATGCAGGATATTGCTTTGCTGACCAATGATGATAACGATAAAGATCCAGATGCGGATACGGTTTCAATGATGACGATACACTCGTCTAAAGGTTTAGAATTTCCTGTCGTATTCATCGTTGGCTTAGAGGAAAATTTATTTCCATCTCAGTTGGCACTTAATTCAAGGACTGAACTGGAGGAAGAAAGAAGATTATTTTACGTTGCAGTTACCAGAGCTGAAAAAAAATTATTACTTTCGTACGCAACTTCTAGATATCGATGGGGAACACTTAATAACTGTGAACCAAGCAGATTCTTGGATGAACTGAATCCATCTTGTTTGGATCTGGATTTTAAACCAAGACAAAGTTCTTCTGCAGAATCTGGAAGTTTCCAAGGTGAGCGTATTGCCTGGCAGCAAAAAGAGACGGATAGTTTTTCGAAACCTAAGCCGAAACCTTTTAAAACTACCTCGATATTACCCAAAGCGCATACACCTTCCGCTGGTTTTACTCCATCCGACACAAATAGTTTGCAGGTTGGCATGGAAGTGGAACACGAAAGATTTGGTTTCGGAAAGGTTGTTAACCTCGAAGGATCAAAGGGAGAAGTAAAAGCAACTATTTTCTTTAAAGACTTGGGACAGAAACAATTGTTGCTTAAATTTGCAAAACTGAGAATTATTCAATAATTTAATACCAAAGTACAGAATACAACGTTGTATTGGTACTGAAATTCACTATATGAACTTTGACTACAACAGCACAAGACCGAAGCTAATCCTAGCTGAATACGGTAGGAATGTGCAAAATATGGTAAACTATATTTGTGATTTACCTACAAAAGAAGAAAGAAATAAGTATGCTCAAGTTGTCATTGATATGATGGGGGTGTTAAATCCTCATTTACGCGACGTGGCAGATTTTAAGCATAAATTGTGGGATCACTTGCAAATTATTTCTGATTTCCAGATTGACGTGGATTCTCCATATCCTAAAGCAACTCCAGAATTGGTGAAGCATGAGCCAGAATTGTTATCCTATCCGCAGCATAATATCAAGTACAAGCATTATGGTTTTACAGTGGAGAAAATGATTAATAAGGCAATTTCCATTACGGATGAAGAAAAACGTCAAAAAATGGCGCTTTCAATTGCCAATTTCATGAAGATGGCGTATACAACATGGAATAAAGATGCGGTAGCAGACGAATTTATTATTCAAGATTTAGCAGAATTGTCAAGTAAGGTATTGCAATTGCCAGAAGGTACAGTTTTGACCAAACAAGATTTCAAAAGTGCGCCTCCGGGAAATAGAGTTAAAGGAAATAATCCGACACAAACTACTAATAACAATTCCGGGCATTCTAATAATAACCATAGTCGGAGCAACAACAATAATAACTCAAATAACAGAAGACCTTCGGGAACAAATTCGTTCCAAAAACGAAGCAATTCAGGTGGCGGAAGTAGTAACAATAACAATAGACGTCCTTACCAAAATAATAATAACAGCAATAATAATAGCAATAGTAACAGCGGTTATAAGAGAGGATAATTGTTAATACTTTAAGTATGATATAAGGCAATTGTGAAGTGATTTATATTTCTTTTCAATTGCTTTTTTTCTTATAACATCAAAGGAAAATATAAAAAGATATAGGTGTACGCATGAATGCATTTGAAATCAATGGCGGGAAGCCATTAAAAGGAGAGATTATTCCTCAGGGAGCGAAAAATGAAGCATTACAGATTTTATCTGCAGTATTGTTGACTGAAGAACCCATCACAATTAGTAATGTTCCAAACATTAAGGATGTCAATAAATTAATAGATCTCTTAATAGCATTAGGTGTACGTGTCAATCGTATTGATGAGGATACTTATGTTTTTGAAGCTAAGGATATCAATATAGATTATTTCCAATCGTCAGAATTTAAAGAAAAAGGAGGAAGCTTAAGAGGTTCTATTATGATTGTAGGACCCTTATTAGCACGTTTCGGGAAGGCAGCTATTCCAAAACCCGGAGGCGATAAAATTGGTCGTCGTCGTTTGGATACTCACTTTTTGGGTTTTGAAAAATTGGGAGCCAAGTTTATCTACGATTCGGAAAATCATTTCTTTAATGTCGATGCTACTCAATTAAAGGGAGCTTACATCTTGTTAGATGAAGCATCTGTTACAGGTACTGCTAATATTGTTATGGCGGCAGTATTGGCTAAAGGTAAAACTGAAATCTATAATGCAGCTTGTGAGCCTTATTTGCAACAGTTATGCAAAATGTTGAATCGTATGGGAGCTAATATCTCCGGTATTGGTTCAAATTTGCTCACGATAGAAGGTGTGGAGCGTTTGGGTGGAACAACACACCGTATGTTGCCAGATATGATTGAAATTGGCTCTTTCATCGGATTAGCAGCTATGACTGGTTCTGAAATTACCATTAAGGATGTCTGTTACAAAGAATTGGGGATTATTCCTACCGTATTCCAACGTTTAGGAATTAAAATGGAGTTGCGTGGTGATGATCTTTTTATTCCAGCGCAGGATTCATACGAAATAGATACATTTATTGATGGTTCAATTTTAACGATATCAGATTCACCTTGGCCAGGATTTACACCAGATTTATTAAGTATTGTTTTGGTTGTGGCAACACAAGCAAAGGGAAATGTCTTGATACACCAAAAAATGTTTGAAAGCCGTCTTTTCTTTGTTGATAAACTGATTGATATGGGGGCTCAGATCATACTTTGTGATCCACACCGTGCAACTGTAATCGGATTGAATAAAATGTATCCTTTACGTGGAATTGAAATGACTTCACCTGATATCCGTGCAGGCGTATCTTTATTGATCGCAGCATTATCTGCAAAAGGTACTTCAACTATTCATAATATCGAGCAAATAGAGCGTGGTTACCAGAATATCGAAGAGCGATTAAAGAAATTAGGCGCTGATATTCGTCGCGTTGATGTTGCTCCTAAAGGACACTAAAACATGTTATTGTCATAATTTGATATTGTATAGTATTTTAGTAGATTTTATTTAGATCTTATAATATCTTTGGTTAATCAAGTGTTTAAACATATAAAATAGATTAAGTTAGTTATGAAAAAATTATTAGTATTACCTGCTATCGCAGCTGTTATTATGTCTTCTTGTGCTGGAAATCCAGAAGGAAAAAAAGCGGAAGTGCAAGATTCTGTTGCGACAGAACAAATTGCTACTCCAGCTGGAGAGGTGTTTAATGTAGATGCAACACAGTCAAAAGTTGTATGGACCGGAACGAAAGTGACAGGTGCACATACAGGTACGATTGCGATTAAATCAGGTTCATTAAATGTGAATAATGGTGTGTTAAACGGTGGTACGTTCACATTGGATTTGAATACAATTAGTTCTACAGATCTTGAAGGAGAGTACAAAGAGAAATTAGATGGCCATTTAAAAGCGGCGGATTTCTTTGATGTTGCTAAATTTCCTGAAGCTACATTTGTTGTGACTAAAGCGGAAGCTGGTGCTACAGCACAAGATGTGAAAATTTCTGGTAATTTAACAATCAAAGGTATTACTAAAAATATCTCATTTGATGCTAAAGTAATTGAATCAACTGCTACAACAATCAACACAGAAGCTGATTTTAACATCGTTCGTGCTGATTGGGGCGTAAGTTATGAAGGTAAAAAAGATGATTTAATTTCTGCTGAGATAAACTTTAAGGTTTCTCTAGTAGCGACTAAATAAGCTCATCAGAATAATTATTATAAAAAAAGGGGAGTGATACACATGTATCACTCCCTTTTTTTATAATAACAGATCTTGTATATAACAAAATCTGTTATTTCTTAAGCGACATCTCGTAAGTCAACTGCAACAACACGTGATACACCTTGTTCTACCATGGTAACTCCATAGATGATGTCTGTGCTCGCAATTGTTTTTTTGTTGTGAGAAACCACTATAAATTGTGAGTTCTTAGAAAAATCACGAATGATATTATTGAATTTATCAATGTTAGTATCATCTAATGGTGCATCTACCTCATCAAAAATACAGAATGGTGCAGGCTTCGAAAGATACAGTGAGAATAGAAGTGCTGTTGAGGTGAGGGTTTTCTCTCCTCCTGATAGTTGATTGATCGACAATGGTCTTTTTCCTTTAGGACGCGCAATAATATCAATATCCGAATCTAACGGTTTAGATGGGTCTGTAAGGATTAAATCACAGCTATCTTCTTCGTTAAATAGGGAGCGGAAAACTTTGATGAAATTATCACGAACACTATTGAACGTAAACATAAATTGTACCTCTGCAGTATCATCAATCTCTTTAATGGTTGCCATTAAAGATTCTTTTGCCTCCAATAGATCTGATTTTTCTTTATTGATGAAGTTATAACGTTCATTCATCTCATCGAAAGCCTCTTTGGCCATAAGATTGATTGAACCGTACTCATTCAATTGTTTTTTGAGTTTCGTACACTTGGCGACAAGTACATCTTGATCTTCTGTGATTGTTGGCGTTTCTTCTTGTTCTAATAGATCTTTTAATTCAATATTAACTCTGCAGAAAGGCGTTCTTTTAAAGTATTAAGATCAATCTGAAGTGCTGTTTTCTTATCTTTTATTTCAGAAATTAGGAGATCATCTTGTTCTTTTGATCGACGGTATTGTATAATTTGCTCTTCTAACTCATTTATTTGTTTACGAACACCATAGTAGCTCTTTTCTAATTCTTCTAAACCTTTTTCCAGTGCATCCTTCTGCGTATACATTTCCACCAGATCTTGGTCTTCTTCATCTACAAATTGGGCTGTATTTTTTAAAGATAACTGTACTTCTTCGAGATCTTTTGTATTACGTTCGATACGAGATTGAAAATCCTCCTGCTGCGTTTCGCGGAATTCGAGATCTTTATTGATGTTTGAAACTTTATTCTGTTGCTGATGGTATCCGAGATTTCCTTGATTGTAACTTGCGGATTTTTCAGTTAAAATCTCTGAAATTTCATTAAATCTGTCCTGAAATTCTTGAAGATCACCTACCTGCTGCTCACGTTCGTTTTTGAAATCTTGAATTTGAGGTTCGATAATCAGTAAATCATTTTCAATAGCTATTATTTTATCTTGAATATCCTTCTTGCGGTTTAGTGCATTAGTAATGAAGGTTTGATATTGTTCTTGTTTTGTTTTGACAAATATCAATTCATTATTTAGACGGTTTAGTTGAAAACGAAGCTCATCAATCATTTCCTTTTGGGAATTAGACTGTAATGCTGCTAACGTCCGGATTCGTCGGCTATTTGATCCTGTAGCTTATTGATGTTTTCATTAAGAGCTTTGATTTCCTTTGCTAAGATTTCGATGTTTTTAGCGCGTCCGATTCGTTTACCTTCAAATAATCCCACAGAACCACCTGATAGACCTAACCTGTTTTTCGAAAATTTACCATTTTTCTGCAAAATAACAATATCTCCCTCGGGCAATGGTAATTCAAGTTCATGGTCGCGTTCTCGTTGCAAAATATAGACATTTTGTAATAAAACTTCGCAAAGAGGCTTGAATTTGTCATCAACAGTAATAACATTCAAAGCTGGAGTTAAGATATCATCATTAATCGATGAAGATGTCTTTATGGATGGGATGGCATCCAATATGAAGAAATTTGCACGACCACGTGCAGCATCGCTTAAAAGATTAATTGCCTGTACCGCATCTTGCTGTGTTTCCACGACATAGTGATTCATGATCGATTCCAGGTAATTTTCAATAGCTACGCGGTAGTCTTCCTCGCAAAAAAGAACATCTGAAAATAATGGCGGTTGTTTTTTCCAACCTGCATTCTTCTTTAGAAATCGGATTGAATCAGGAAAGCCTTCTAAATTATCAATTAAGGATTTAGTTAAGTTATATTCATTCTGTTTCGCATCTGCTAACCTTGACTCTTTATTTAATTCGTCCTTAAGGGTATTTATATTTGCTGTATGATTTTGAATTTGCGATTGCAATTCTTCTTCCATCTGTATGGCGGTCTCATACTGTTGTTGCTGCGTTTCTACACGGCCCTCTAATTCAGCTACAGTAATATTAAATTGATTTAACTCAGCTTCTTTGGATTCAGTATCTGTTACCGTTCGGATGGATTCTTGTAATAAAGCTTCTTTTTGAATATTTAAAACAGCAATATCTTTTTCAAGCTTATAGATATTGTCCTGTAAAGTTGTACTGGCCTTGTTATAGCTGTCTAATTTTCCTTTGGCAGTTTGTTGCTGACCTCTTAGCTCTTCGACTTCAAATTTATCCTTTTCTAGGTTTGTTTGGAAATTATCCAATTGCTGTTGCTCATGAAATAACTCTTCATTTAACCTTTTGATCGTATAAAGAACATGATTGAGTTGTTGATTGTCATTGTTGATTTCAAAATTCAATCTGCTTTCTTTATCCTGAAGATTCTTAAGCTGTTCGTTTTTAACTTTTTTTCCGACTCGTAATTTCGGATTTTATTAATAAATTCCTGGGTGGCTTTCTGTTGTATGGAAACATTTTTTTCCTGCTCCAGATTGTCTTCTCGGATTTGCTTTAGTGCATTTTCAGCTTTATTAATATGTTCTTGTGCGTCGGTACTCTGCTTGTTTAATTTGGATTCCTGACCTTGGAGACGTTCCAGTTCACTGCTAAAATCGGCAATGCGGTAGTAGGCTAAATTGATACTACTCTGGCGGTATTCATCTTTTAAAAGCGTATATTTTTCTGCTTTTTTAGCTTGTCCTTCTAATGATCTTAGATTTTTGGTAATCTCAAACATTAAATCATCTACGCGACTCAAGTCAAGTTCAGTATCTCTTAGCTTATTTAGCGTTTGTTTTTTACGGACTTTATATTTGGATATTCCAGATGCTTCTTCAAATAGATTTCGACGGGAGTTTTCTTTATTATTGATGATTTCATCAATCATTCTCAGTTCGATGATCGAATAAGAATCTGCTCCAACTCCTGTATCTAAAAACAAGTCTGTAATATCTTTTAAGCGACATTTTACATCGTTTAATCGGTATTCACTATCACCGTTTCTAAACAGCTTACGTGTCACAGTGACTGTTGTAAATGCTGTTGGAAGTACGTTTTTATTATTGTCAAAAGTGAGTGAAACTTCTGCCAGGTTTGCCGCTTTACGATTTTTCGTCCCATTAAAAATGATGTTTTCCATTTTTTCTGAACGGAGCATACGTGTACTCTGCTCTCCCAAAACCCAACGTATCGCATCGACGACATTTGATTTGCCACAACCATTTGGGCCCACAATTGCGGTGACGCCTTCATTAAAATTGATTGTAATCTTATCGCCGAAGCTTTTGAATCCTTTTATTTCTAGTTTAGTTAACTGCATTTATACTACAATTTTTCTGCATTAAATAGGAAACGAAATTAAGAAATAAGTTCAACTTATTTGCACGATTTTGGGATTCGGGAGCAGAAGTTTAGCTAACTCTTTGGTTATGTCTGACAATCAAAATTGCTAATAGTAAACTATTAGCAATTTCCGGTTTCACTGTCGCAGCTAGGTCCTTCATTATCATTCATGATAATAACTGTTTTAGCATCTTCATATGCTTGACGGAGTGTCTGTTCAAACATTTCTAAAGGTTGTGCTCCAGCAATACCAAACTTTTGATTAAATACGAAAAATGGAACGCCACGTAAACCTAGATTTACACCTTCTTGAATATCCTGAGTGACTTCGTAAGTAAAACGATCAGAAAACAGCATTTCTTGGACTTCTTTTTTGTCCATCCCCACTTCCGCGGCTAGGTTTACTAATATATTGGTATCATTAACGTCTACTCCTTCACTGAAATGGGCTTTTAGTAGGCGTTCTTTTAAAATATTACCAAGACCATGTTCTTGTGCAAAATGTATAAGACGATGTCCATTTAGGGTATTGACAATTAGTGATTTTTCGAAATCAAAATCAATCTCTAGAGATTTTCCTATGGACTGAACCTGTTGCATCATACCTAAAGTTTCTTCCTTAGTTAGACCTTTCGCATTTTTAATGTACTCTACTGCGGGAATACCAGCCGCATCTTGTGGGAATTGCGGGTGTAGTTGATAAGATTTCCAAATAATCTC
The DNA here is from genome assembly GCF_001006065.1 of Sphingobacterium sp. IITKGP-BTPF85. Lineage (NCBI taxonomy): Bacteria > Pseudomonadati > Bacteroidota > Sphingobacteriia > Sphingobacteriales > Sphingobacteriaceae > Sphingobacterium > Sphingobacterium sp. IITKGP-BTPF85. Next base: position 64,518 of record NZ_ASZT02000005.1, on the reverse strand, counting down.
AACTTCATCACGATGAGGAAATGAAGCTAATGCTTGTTCTAATCTTTTTTTACCAATATAACAAAATGGACAAACGATGTCCGACCAAATTTCTATTTTCATAATGTATGTTTAAGAATCGGGAACTCCTAATAATTGAGTTCCCAAAATATGTTTTAGTTGAATTTAATAATGAAATCTTCGTGGCTTGGTCTTACTTTCTTTAAGTTAACTAACCAATCGTTTGCTTCATCGCGGTAACCCAGGGCTAAGATTGTAACCGATTTAAGGCCTAATTTGTCTAACTCAAGTAGGGCATCTAACTGTTGGTTGTTAAAACCCTCCATAGGAGTTGCATCAATTTTTTGTTCTGCCGCCGCGGCTACGGCTAATCCAAAACCAATATAAGCCTGACGTGCCGCATGGTTAAATTGCTGTTCTTGGGACAACGCTGATAATTGTGTATAAAGATTGTTTTTATAATCATCTGCAAACCCTATTGGCAATCCTCTTTCTTCCGCCTGTTGCGCAATGGTGCTTCTACACGTTCTTTAGTATAGGAATCGTAAGCTGCGAATATTAAAATATGTGAACTGTCTACGATTTGGGATTGACCGTAAGCGATAGGTTGAATTTTTGCTTTCAATTCGCGATTTGATATTTCAATTACTCTATAAGGGTGTAGCCCAGAAGAGGTAGGAGCCAAACGAGCAGCTTCTAAAATGTAATCAACTTTTTCTTGTGCTACTGGAGTGCCATTCATCTTTTTTGTGGCATATCTCCATTTTAAATCTTCTAATAAACTCATGTTATTTATTGTGGTGTTTTAATGATATAATAAATCCCTCAATAGCATCTGTTAGGATAGGGGATACTACTTCTGGATCTGTTGCTGTATTTGATATGAATTCGATGGTAATAATACCATGTAAAATAGACCAAAAGGTTTTGAATTTTAAAAATAGATCAATTTGTTCGACTTGATTCTCTTCAATACATTTGGAAATACAATTTAACATGACATCTGATGCGACTTTCATCTCTTTGATACTGTTCACAACTTCGCATTGGGGAATACCCAAACCGAACATAATTTCATAGTATTTCTTATTTTCGAATGCGAATTTCCAGTAAGATGTCGCTAGATGATACAAGTTCAGGTCTGCGGTTCTGCTTGAATCTACAGCAGATGCAAGTTGTGTTGCAAGCAAAGAAAAACCGACTTTTGTAAAATAGGCTACAATAGCATCTTTGTTTTCAAAATGTTTATAAATAACAGGAACACTATATTCAATGGCATCTGCTATTTTTCTAATGGATAGTGCTTGCCAACCTTCCTCCTGTACAATAAGCCAGGATTGTTCAATTATTTGTAACCTAATTTTTTCTAAATCTCGCAATTTCCGCTCTGATACACCCATCTTTAAAACTTTAGTTAACAGTGTTAGCAAAAGTAACAATGATTTTTTTAAATTAAATAGCCTGTAAAATTTAGTACATTTTTATGACAGATTATAATTATTCAATCGTAGAGTTTGTCTAAAAAAGCAATTTGTTATTATTAAGATTTGGCTGCAGTACTGGAGTTAATTAGAGGTTATTTTTTTATTTGCTCTTATTTTATAGCTGTTTACAAAATCAAGTAACTCGTTATTTAGCTAAAATTTTCCGCGTAGCATTTGTTTTTGTCTAAAAAAATTAGTACATTTGAAGTTGATGTGAAATTAATTACTATAAGTTTTTTAATTTTTGTCAGTTTTTAAATATAAATCAGTGCTAAAACTTACCAGTTTTACCTTCTCCATACACTATTGATTTTTTTGAAAATTGACCTGATATTTTGATTTATCAATATATTGGTTCTTCTCCACCATTTAGTTTTCTGATCATTTATATTTTTCAGTAGGCTAGCGATTTCAAGATACGGCATCACAGGTTTTATTCAGACGTCTGGCGGTAGAGTCAGCGTATTATTCAGTCACTTTAAATTATACGAAATGTTAGGATTTATTATGAAATTTTTATTAACGGTTATTGTTTCAACTTGGTTAATTATGCAGGGTACTACGGGTAGCTTCTTGAGCATACCTGTTCTTTTTGCAATATTGGTGTTCGCTTTGTTTATATGGGATTCCATTATTTCTTACCGTAAATCGGAGGAAAGAAAAGAAAACTTACAACATTTGAATGATTTCTTTAAATATAAACAAAGTAAATACCGTGGTTTATAAGAAATGTTTTCTTTTGGTACATCCAATTTAATGCAGTGTTGATTTTTATCCACTGCATTTTTTTATGTCTGTAACTAGAGCGAGTTTAAGAAGGAGTTGACCTCTCCACTGAATTTTTCGGGCTCTTCCAAATTAGGTAAATGACCTGATTCCGTAAATTCAATAAATTTAACGTGGGCAATATTGTCAAGTAAGGTTTTGGTCTGTAGATCTGTGATTAACTTATCTTCTTTCCCTTTGATGACCAATGTGGGCACTGTTATAGTGTTTAACATAGCTGTTGTATCTGTACGGGCCGCTAATGCTAATTGTGTCGCACAAATGTTTTGCAGATCGTTTCGCCGAATGGCACTCTTTATTGTTTCAATCGCTTCTGGGTTTTCAGTTAATGTCTTTTTTGAAAATACTGTTTCAATAAAACCTAATGAAAATGGACGTTTTCCATATTTTAGTAAAGCTTGGATTGAATCAAAACGTTTTTGTTTTGCCATATTGTTATCGGCAAAAGAATGGGTGTCACTTAAAATGAGTCCTTGAAGTGTACTTCCTATTAATTCGTAAGTGCGCAGTGCAATGTAGCCTCCCATCGAAACACCACAAAGTACAACGTTATTTAAATTTAAATGTGTGATGAATTGGATTAAATCCTTTGCAAAAACATCCACACTAAAAAAGCCATGACCTCGCGTGCTGTGTCCGTGTCCTCTAATATCTATTGCTATTCCGATAAATTGTTCGTCTAATTGTTGCATCTGTGCGCGCCACATATTTTTATTGAAAGGGAAACCATGTAAAAAGATAACTGTTTTTTCAGCTTTATCTGTCTTACTAGGTCTTATCATATATGAAATGCTGATGTCGTCAATACGTATTTTGCTGAGTTTCGTTTCTTTTTTGGACATAAGTACGTCTTTGTGAAAAAAATATTAAAAAAATAACCTTTGTAAATGTAATACTATCAATAAGATAATAAAAATATTACTTTTTTTGTCTAAAAAAGTTTAAAAATAGTTTGCAGAATTGAAAAAAGTCCCGATATTTGTATCACCAAACAAAGGGGTATGACTTTAAATAAAAGTCGCTCAAAATGCACTCATGGCTCAATTGGATAGAGCACCTGACTACGGATCAGGAGGTTAGGGGTTCGACTCCCTTTGAGTGCACTACTAGAAAGCTTAGTCATTACGACTAAGCTTTTTTTGTTCCATTCCAAATTATTAAAAGAAGGTTTCATCATATAGTTTAATTGAGGTTAATAGGAATATGACACTCCGTTTAAACTCTTTATTTAACTATCCGCTATTTTTGTTGCTATATTTAAATTTCGCCAAAATGAATTATAAAAGTATTTGTCTGCTTTTTTTACTCTTCACTTTCAAAATAATATCTGCCCAGCAAGCTCATTATCCTGATAAGCCTAATATTCATGGAATGTTATTGATGGGGATAGAGACTATATATGCTGAACATTTACCTATGTTTCATCAGCCACACGACTATCAGATTATTCTGGAGCTTGAATTTTCTAAGGCCGATCTAGAGCAATATCGCACTAGCCGTTTAGCATTTCCTGAAGAATTTGTTTATACGATTGAACCAGAAGTTTTTGTTTTGCCAGAAATGGTTAATCAGACCAAAGTATTTAGGGCAAATGTATATAGAGGTCATTTTGAAAGGGGAGGATTTAAGCTTTTAGATTCGATTTCTCTTAAAATCAAGCAGGTTGTCTATTATAAACAGTTTGATAAAGATAATCCAAGGCCTGTAAATTTGCAGTACATCTTATTCGGAAATATGAAAGAACAATTTCTGAGCCATTTGATCAGTAGAAAACCTGATTTTCATGAGGTTTTGTCTGTTAAGTTATCGGATGTTAAGCAGATGAAAACAGACAAGTCTTATCAGCTGCTCGTTTTGAAGGAAAGGGAGAATCGTGTTCCTTTTTCTTGGAGTAAGTCGAAGGCAATGATTCTGGGTACTAAACGACCGGTTAGTTTTATAAACCACAAACAGCTGTATGTTGAATTTGGTGATTTGGAATAAAGAATATTCCATATTCCTTTTATACGAGTCTTCCTGGTTAAAAGGTTTTTATTTTCTTCTATTTTTAAAATAAGATCTAGTTTATGCGTTGACAGAGGTACAGGTAAAGTATTTCAAATGCAATCAGCATTTTATATAGTAACTGAAAAAATTGCTTAGAGTTTTGGGAAACTTTTTTTAATTATTTTAAGATAATCCTTTCAAAGATGAAATAACTTGAATATGTATAATGGGTGATTTAGGGATTAAAAATTCTTCTTTGGTGGTTCTATATATCGAATTTCGCCGTGTGCGAGCTCTTTATATCTGTTGATTATGATTAAGCATAATTGTATTTGATTGATGATTTTTTATTTTGTTTCATTATCAGTCTATTAGATAAAAATTGAAAAAAAATTTGGAGGCAGTGCTATTTTGCGTATATTTGCATCACCAAAACGGAAGAACAGCAATGAAGATGACGTAATGGTTGACGCGCTCATGGCTCAATTGGATAGAGCACCTGACTACGGATCAGGAGGTTAGGGGTTCGACTCCCTTTGAGCGCACTATTTGAAAAGCCTAATCAATATAGCGATTAGGCTTTTATTTTTTACTCTATTACTCTAAATACTACTATGCTAAACCTTGTAATATTTGGCTCCGGGGGCAGGAAAGGGAACACAATCGCAGAAGCTTATCGATAAATATCAGTTAGTTCATGTTTCAACAGGTGATATCTTTAGAGCTCATATTCAAAACCAGACAGCTCTAGGTCAACAAGTCAGTCAGATTATTGCTGACGGAAACTTAGTGCCTGATTCGGTTACGATTGCGATGTTGGAAGAGGAGGTGAAGAAAAATCCGGACGCAAAAGGATTTATTTTTGATGGCTTTCCACGTACTGTGGCACAAGCAGAAGCGTTGGACGCATTTTTAACTGGTATTAATTCTTCTATCTCTGTAGTTATAGCTTTAGATGTAAATGAAGATGAATTAAAAACACGCATTGCTAAACGTCAGGAGATTTCTGGCCGTGCGGATGATGCTGCTGATAAATTGGTAAAACGTATTGATGAATATTTTACAAAAACTATTCATGTGTTACCTTATTATGAAGCACAAGGTAAATTGTCCAAAGTAAACGGTATTGGTGATATCGATTTTATTTTTGGAGAATTGACTGCTATTATTGACAATTATTAAATAATAAAGCGGAGACGTTTTAATAACAAATATATTTTATTTCTATGGCGCAAGGTTCTAATTTTGTCGATTATGTGAAGGTGTGTTGTCGATCGGGACACGGAGGATCAGGCTCAGCGCACTTACATCGAGATAAAACAACCATGAAGGGTGGACCCGATGGAGGTGATGGTGGTCGTGGAGGTCATATTATCCTTAAAGGGAATACACAATTATGGACTTTATTGCACCTAAAATATAGGAAGCATATCATTGCTTCCAGTGGTGAATCAGGTAGTTCTGCTACAAGTACGGGTGCCTCAGGGAAGGATGAAATTTTAGAGGTTCCTGTAGGGACAGTGGCTAAAGATGCTGAAACGGGAGAGGTTTTATTTGAAATCACCGAGGATGGAGAGACACAAATTTTAACTCCTGGTGGTAAAGGTGGATTAGGTAACTGGCACTTTAAATCTTCAACTCAGCAGACGCCACGTTTTGCACAACCGGGTTTGCCTGGACAAGAGCGTTGGATTATTCTAGAGTTGAAAGTATTAGCTGACGTAGGATTGGTTGGTTTTCCAAATGCGGGAAAATCTACACTATTATCTGTTGTTTCAGCGGCGAAACCTGAAATTGCGAACTATCCTTTTACTACCTTAGTTCCTAATCTTGGTATCGTGAGTTATCGTGATGGGAAATCTTTTGTAATGGCAGATATTCCTGGTATTATTGAGGGTGCCTCTAAAGGTAAGGGGTTAGGATATCGATTCTTAAGACACATTGAACGAAATTCTGTGTTGCTGTTTATGGTGCCCGCAGATACTGAGCGCACGATAAAGCAGGAATATGATATTTTATTAAATGAGCTTTCAGTTTATAATCCAGAACTTCGTGATAAACCAAAATTATTGGCAATTACTAAGGCTGATATGTTGGATGATGAATTGGAGAGAGAAATGGAAAAAGAAGTTCCGGAAGGATTACCGTATATCTTTATATCATCTGTTGCAGGAAAAAATATTTTGCAATTGAAGGATATGATCTGGAAAGCAATTAATATGTAATTGATTGTTTTTTGGTAGAAAAAGCGATTACATACGATGTAATCGCTTTTTTTATTTTTTAGCTCCTGTATTGAACGGTAGTTTGTAACTTTAGTGTTTAAACTAATTAAATTATGAATCAAGCGGCACAAAAATATTGTGTAGAATGCGGAGCTATTATTAATGCAAAGGCAGAAATATGTCCATCATGTGGTGTTCGTCAACCGATGTATTATACCCAGCAATCTAATAATCAAAATAAAGATGAAAGGTGGTTAGCCTGTTTATTACTTTGTATTTTTTTAGGACCGTTTGGTGTTCACCGTTTTTATGTAGGTAAGATCGGTACTGGGATTATTCAATTATTGACCTTTGGCGGATGTGGTATCTGGTATATTATTGATCTTGTTATGATTGTCATTGGGAATTTTCGCGATGCATCGGGCAATGTAATTGAAAGTAATTAATAAACACTTCATTATCTTATTAAGATTGGTGATTTTAACGTTATATTTTTGGAATATCACAATATTATAAAAAAAGTCTTTTTACTTTGATGATTTTGTTATACCTTTGTCTCCTGTGAAAATTGAAGTAAATGCTTTCGCAAATGTTGTAAAAAACGATAATTTCGTTATCGTTGAATCAATTGTTAATTGATTATTTAGCCCATTTAGGGCTTTTTTTATACACCAAAACTTCGATAAAGCAAGGAATTAGGAAAAACAATTTTATATTTAATAAATAATGACCAACTACAGCAAATTGCCTGCAATTTTAGTTTTAGAAGACGGAACGGTTTATCACGGAAAAGCAGCGGGAAAAATTGGAACGACTACTGGCGAAATTTGTTTCAATACCGGAACTACAGGTTACCAAGAGATTTTTACCGATCCCTCATATTTCGGACAAATTATGGTAACAACCAATGCCCATATTGGTAACTATGGAATTGATGAAGATGATACTGAATCTGGTAAGATTCAAATCGCAGGATTAGTTTGTAAAAATTATAATATTAACTATAGTCGTAAAATGGCCGACGAATCTATTCAGAGCTATTTTGAAGAGGGAAATTTAGTTGGTATTTCAGATATTGATACGCGATCTTTGGTGCGTCATATCCGTAATAAAGGTGCAATGAATGCTATTATTTCATCTGAAAACTTAGATGTTGAAGCATTAAAAGCTACTTTAGCTACTGTTCCTTCCATGGATGGACTTGAATTATCATCTCAGGTTTCTACAACAGAACCTTATTTTTATGGTAATGAAGATGCTCCTGTACGTGTGGCAGTATTAGATTTAGGTATTAAAAAGAATATTCTTCGCAATTTCTCTCAAAGAGAAGTGTATGCAAAAGTATTCCCTGCTAAAACTACTTTTGCAGAAATGCAAGAATGGAATCCTGCAGGATATTTCATCTCTAATGGTCCTGGTGATCCATCAGCGATGAGTTACGCAATTCAAACGGTAAAAGATATCTTAGCGGCAGACCAACCGATGTTTGGAATCTGTCTTGGACACCAGATATTGGCTTTGGCAAATGATATCCGTACGAAAAAATGCACAACGGTCACCGTGGTATCAACCATCCGGTTAAGAATATTATTGCTAACCGTTGTGAGATTACCTCTCAGAATCATGGCTTTGGTGTTGTTGCAGAAGATATTGAACAGTCAGATAAAGTTGAAGTTACGCACATCAATTTAAATGACCAATCGATTGAAGGTATCCGTGTAATTGGAAAAAATGCGTTCTCGGTACAATATCATCCAGAGTCGTCACCTGGTCCACATGATTCACGTTATTTATTTGATGATTTCATTGAGTTAATTAAAAAATAATCGATTAGTATAAAGATAGGGGTTAGCAATTTGCTAACCTCTTTTTTTGCACTTTATATATTCATTCTTGCCATAAAATTGTGGTTTACGTTTTTTAATAAGCTCAATTTTATTTATATTTGATTATTAAATCAGAATATAATTTTTTAGTGTAAAAATTACACTAAGTATTGTATAAAATACTATATAAAAAGTTTAAACCAATATTACAATGAGTTTAATTATTGATGTACATGCGCGTCAGATTTTGGATTCGCGCGGAAATCCTACTATCGAAGTAGATGTAACGACACAAAATGGTTTCGTTGGACGTGCTGCAGTGCCTTCTGGTGCTTCTACAGGTGTTCACGAAGCAGTAGAGTTGCGTGATGGTGATAAATCAAAATACTTAGGTAAAGGTGTTTTGAAAGCAGTAGAAAATGTAAACACTAAAATTGCTGAGGCTTTAGCAGGTGTTGATGTTTTTGAGCAAAATGCAATCGACAAAATCATGATTGATTTGGACGGTACTGAAAATAAAGGAAACTTAGGCGCTAATGCTATTTTAGGTGTTTCTTTAGCTGTTGCAAAAGCTGCTGCCCAAGAGTCTCGTCAACCATTATACCGTTATATTGGTGGTGTTAATGCTAATACATTACCTATTCCGATGATGAACATCATTAATGGTGGTTCTCACTCTGATGCTCCTATTGCTTTCCAAGAATTTATGATTATGCCAGTAGGCGCTCCTTCATTCTCTGAAGCTTTACGTTGGGGAACGGAAGTATTCCATAACTTGAAAAAGATTTTGCATGACCGCGGTCTATCTACTGCAGTAGGTGATGAAGGTGGCTTTGCTCCGACTTTTGATGGTACTGAAGATGCTATTGAAACTGTATTAAAAGCAATTGAAGCAGCTGGTTACAAACCAGGTTCTGATATTTGTCTAGCTTTAGATTGTGCTGCTTCAGAATTTTATGTAAACGGTAAATACGATTATACTAAATTTGAAGGTGATAAAGGTGCTATCCGTACTTCCGAAGAACAAGTTGCTTATTTAGCAGAATTGACTGAAAAATATCCAATTATATCTATCGAAGATGGTATGCAGGAAGATGATTGGTCAGGTTGGAAATTGTTAACAGAAAAAATTGGCGCTACTATCCAATTGGTTGGTGATGATTTATTTGTTACAAATACAAAACGCTTGCAACAAGGTGTCGATACAGATACTGCAAATTCAATCTTAGTAAAAGTTAATCAAATTGGTTCTTTAACTGAAACAATTAATGCTGTTACTTTGGCACAGAATTCAAACTACACTTCGGTTATGTCTCACCGTTCTGGTGAAACTGAAGATTCAACAATCGCTGATTTAGCTGTTGCTTTGAACTGTGGTCAAATTAAAACTGGGTCGGCTTCACGTTCTGATCGTATGGCTAAATACAATCAATTGTTACGCATTGAAGAAGAATTAGGTGCAAATGCTCGTTTTATTGGAAAGAACTTCCGTTTTGCGAAAAAATAATTTGCAATAAATATCAAAAAGAGGCATCCTTTATTTAAGGATGCCTCTTTTTTTACATGATATTCTAAGCTAGAGTTACAATTTATATCATGCACTGCTAAGTGATAATTTTAAAATAATTTATCACTACCTGGGATATGTAAATCAAGTTTTAATTCCTTATTCAGCTTTTTGATGAAATAACTTGCTAAAAGTGGTGATTCCAGTTCGATGTTTTGATGAATGAAAAAATATAGTTTCTGTAGACCTGCTTCCCGCCATTGTTTAATGACCATAACCCAGTCATCCAATCTGGTGTAATCAGACGGATCATTGGCTCCGACATAGCGAATGAATGCCGATGGAGTAGTTAAATGCATATGTAAGAGGTCGCGTCTTCCTGCTGTGTCAACTAAGATATTTGTAATGTCAAATTGCTCAAGTAACTTGTAAAATGCGGTTGCTGTTTCAGCTTTGGAAAACCATTCCTGATTACGAACTTATACTGCAAGTGGTAGTCCTTTCGGAAATTTAGAGATAAACTCACGGAGGCGTTCCATATCTTTTGGTTTATAGTTATCATGCATTTGTAAGAAGATCATTCCTAACTTTTCTTCAAAGAGAGCGATATTATCTGTAAATTCCTTTACTTTTTCATCAGTGTTTAATAGACGGCTATAATGACTTATTGATTGCGGTATTTTGGGGAAAAATTTAAAGTCTGTGGGAGTCTTTTTTTTCCAAGTCTCAACTTGCTCTTTTGATGGTGCATTATAAAAGGTTGCATTGAGTTCAATACTGTTAAACTGGCTACTGTAGTAGGGAAGTTCATCTTTCGTTCCTTTCGGATAAAAGCCCTTTAAGTCCGATTTATTCCACTTAGCACATCCGACATAGATGGCAAATGCTTCCTTGTTTTTATTCTTTTTTAATAATTTTAGCGTATCCGGGGAAGTAGGGGGTAACGTAAAATCTATTTCTTGTGGATTTGATACCTGTCCAAATTTCATGTTGTTCCGTTTTATATTGTTTATAAAAAGTAAAGCGAAGCTGCGGATTTAAATAATGTAAACCGATTTTATTTTTATCTAACATCACATGATCTTTTTTGAAGTTGAGCTTACCATTGTGCGCTCGCGATTCTTAATAAATCACATTGAAAGAAGGATAAAATAAGCAGTCTATTTTAATGCAGTTCATCCCAAAGTTCTTGAAATTGTTGTTTCAATTGTGCTAATTCTTGTTCTAATGTTTCAATTCTTTTATGAAGGAGTACCGTATTTTCGGAAGGGGGATGTATTTGCTCAAATTGTTCCAAATCGATATCACCGAGTAAATGTATATATCGCACTTCCTTATGTCCTGGTTGTTTTTCTAATGCTTTTACAAATCCTTCTGATGCTAATTTTTCAAGATGTTCTGTAATGTCTTCCAAGGCTTCAAAATCATACAGACGACCTGAATTTGAATTTATTTCTCCGGCTGTTAATGGTCCGCGAAGTAGTAGAAGACAGATGATTGCTAGTTCTGATGGAACTAATGGAAATTGTATGGCAAAATTATGTTTATACTTTGTCACACGGCTACCTCCACCTACAACATGCGCGATAAGACCCTTTTTTTTCAGTATGGCTAAGGTATTGATAATGGTCTCATCGGAATATTGTACCACAGGTCTTCGAGCCGTTTTTTGGTTGCAGGCACTTTGGAGACCGTTCAGTGACATCGGGTAATATTCTGGGGTGACCTTTGACTTCTCGATTAAAGAGCCTAATACACGTTGCTCTTCGGCTGATAATTGTGGTTTGGTGCTAAGTTCCATAAATTTAATTAGTTGAAATCAAATATGCTATTTTTTAGAGGGGGAAACAATTATTTTTAAATATTATCCACAATAAAAACCATTAAATATCCTTTTTATTATCTTAGTGAAGTTTTAAATATACAGCTTTGTTAAAGATCGCGTACCATCCCGAATATATTCATCCTGTACGTGCAGGCCATCGATTTCCGATGGAAAAATATGAATTGATTCCATTACAGCTATTGCACGAAGGGGTAGTGAAAGCGGAAAATTTTTTTGAACCTCTACTTGTGTCATTTGAAATTGCTTGTTTAGCGCATGACCCCGGCTATGTGCAGGCTTTATTTGATCTGACATTAGATCCTAAGATGGTTCGGAGAATTGGTTTTCCTTTAACAAGGAGTCTAGTTGATCGTGAACGTTATCTGGTAGATGGTACGATAAAGTCCGCACTATATGCACAACAAAATGGTATTTCGTTTAATATTGCAGGTGGAACGCATCACGCGGGTTATGATTTTGGAGAAGGCTTTTGTTTATTGAATGATCAAGCTGTGGCCGCTCGTTATTTGCTTAAAAATAAGCTGGCAAAAAAAATTTTAATCATCGACCTCGATGTGCATCAGGGCAACGGAACCGCTCATATATTTCAAGACGACCGAGATGTTTTTACTTTTTCGATTCACGGGGATAAAAATTTTCCATTTATCATAGAAAGTTCTGATTTGGATCTTCCTGTTTCGGATGGTATAACTGATGATGTATATTTGCAGTTGCTTAGCAAGCATCTGCCGAATCTCTTTAACAAAGTCAAACCAGATTTTGTTTTTTACCAGGCCGGAGTTGATATTCTGGCGACAGATAAATTGGGGAAATTGAAACTTTCTCCAGCAGGCTGTCGATTAAGAGATGAGTTTGTTCTGTTAAATTGTTTGCAATATCAGGTTCCAGTTCAAGTTTGTATGGGGGAAGGCTATTCTTTGCATATCAAAGATATTGTTAATGCACATTGCGAAACATTTAAAATCGCTGTCGATTTATATAATTTTTAAAAATAAGATTTAAATAGGAAATATGTTTTTTCATCAAGATGCTACTTTCGATCAACTTTCTATCCATCGTGTAGGCAACAAGTCACAAGAGGAATTTTATATATTATCAGAGCAACCAGTTCCACTTGAGAATGACGATGTACTCCCCCCTCTGCTCATGCAATATTTTATGAGTCCTTTTGCAAAGGTAAATGAAGTTTATCGCTTATTTCATCCCAATGGAGAGCTGGCGTTAAATGAAATTTTTCATTTTACAAAGCAATTCTTTAATGAGCAATTAGCTTTTCATGACTATTCTCAGCAGATAGCAAAACACTTATATGAAGTTTGTATGCACCCGAAGATCAAACCTGGTGAGGTGTATGTGGTTTCATTGAAAAATGTACAGATTGAGGGGGATAATTATGATGCTGTCGGAATTTTTAAGTCAGAAAATAAGGAAACTTATCTAAAAGTATATCCGAATCAAGGTGGTTTTCAATTGGATTATGAGGAAGAAGCAATTAATATTAATAAGTTGGATAAGGGTGTGATCATAGTTAATGTAGAAGAAGAGGAAGGTTATAAGGTGCTGGTTGTCGATCAAACGAATAAAACCGAGGCAGTTTATTGGAAAGATGATTTTCTAAAGATAAAAATTCGTAATGATGATTTTAATCAGACGGGTAACTATTTGAAAGTTTATAAAAACTTTGTAAATGAGAAATTGGATGATATGTTTGAGTTAGAAAAGGCTGATAAGATTGATCTGCTCAATAAATCATTGAATTACTTTAAAGAAAAAGAGACTTTTGATCAAGAGGAATTTGAGGAGGAAGTAATTGGTAATCCTATTGCAGCAACAATGTTTAATGACTTCCGATCTGGATTTGAAGATGAATTTGATTCTCCTTTTCAAAGCAGTTTTGATATCGCCGACAAAGCGGTTAAAAAAATGGAAGCATCTTATAAGACCGTATTAAAGCTGGATAAAAATTTTCATGTTTATTTGCATGGTAAAAGAGAATATATTGAAAAGGGATTTGATGAAGATAAGGGGATGAATTATTATAAGCTATATTTTGAAAATGAGAGCTAATATCTAAACAATGTTTATGCTAAAGAAACCACTTATCTGTTTTGCAATACTGTGTTTTATTACTGCAATAATCACTATTCTGGAAGGAAATACTTTTTTGTTGAGCACTATTATTCAAGAATGTGGTATCCTTCTTTTTCATATTTACCACAAGTTTTTTTGGTTATTTACCTTTTAGTATTGGGGACTTATTTTACTTTTTTGCTGTTTGTTGTCTTTTACTATTAATCGTTAATGTTGTTAAGTACTTATTTAAAAAGAGATATGCTTATGCAGGTAGATTCATAGTATATCTTATTAACGTAATTTTGGGCTTATACTTGTTTTTTTACATAAGCTGGGGGATGAACTATTACCGGATACCCATTGTACAAAATATAGGTTTAAGCACAGATAGTCTAAAGTTAGCTGATTATCTTGTTGTTCTGGAAACATGTCTCGATTCGACAAATGTTTTGCGGTCCCAAATAAATCCAAAGCAATGGGAGCATCAGGATGAAAAGATAAAAAGAGAGATGATAGCATTAGTACAGTCGGATACGACTTTTCAATCTTTTCTTTCAACGACTTTAGTCGGTGCAAAGGGTCCCCTTAATAGTCATTGGGTCTCCTATTTTGGTGTGTCAGGATATTTTAATCCTTTTACACATGAAGCACATGTGAATACAGCAATGCCTGTTTTTTCTAGTCCTTTTACGTATGTTCATGAATTGGCTCATCAACAGGGGGTTGGTTTTGAAGACGAAGCAAATTTTATCGCCTATGTGCGATTGAAAAATCATCCAGAGCTTTTTTACCGCTATTCCAGCTATTTACAAACAACATCATATATGCTACAGGAGCTTAGGGGAATAGATTTGGAATTGTTTGCTACTTATAAAAAACGGCTTTCCCAACTTGTAGTAGCTGATCTGAAGGAGGAAGCTATTTTTTGGAGCAATTATACTGGCTGGACTAATAAAGTCTTTGGTATCTTCTATAATGGCTATTTGAAGCATAATAATCAAAAGGAGGGTATGGCCCGCTATGATAGAATGACTAGACTTGTGGTCGCTTATGAATTAAAGCTTAAAGGATGCCTTTAAAATGATATTAAATAAGAAAAAGCGAGCATTGCTCGCTTTTTCTTATTTAATCGTTATAATCTCAGTCTTGCCATCTGTTCCCGGGCTACCGGAATAGATCTGACCTTGAGGAAGTCCTCTCAAGCCAGCTGGAGCTTGTCTCACGCGATCATAAATAGATCTTAAATCGCTGGTTGCATTGACATTTTTACCACCACCTTCATTTGCAATCTGCAAATAATTAGGTTGTTTTTTATTTTCTCTTTGCGGTACAATGCTATTTTCTGAAAGTGTTAATTTAACATTTCCACCATTACCATTTGGAAATGTTTTTGTTCCATTAAAGGCATTATCTCCTTTCGCTATAATATACAGCGACCCTAATTTTTGAATATTAGCTTGAATATCAAAATTGGAACCGTTATTTTTTCCATCTGTCCCTGAAATAGAAGCATTATTACCTATAATGGCGTGACCAACATTTAAAATGACATTTTTGTTTGCGTAAAACATCAAAGAAGCTTTATCGCCCATTATCAACGTGTCAATATGCAAATTAATCGTCGAGTCTGAGGATTTGGTATTGTAGACTTTTTTAGCCTTTTTCCCAATTTCTAATTTGCTGATGTGCTCAACATTACTTTGTGCATATGACTGAAATCCCAAAAAAGCAAGGGCAAAAATTGTAATTATTTTTTTCATGGCTATTTGTTTTTTATGTTAAAAAACATCTGTTTGACGAATAGCGTTTTTGAAGGTTTAATGCGCTACTTCAAATACTGAACAATTAATTTAGCGGTTTTGTTTGATGCTCCTGGTTCTCCTAGTTTTTGGGCCAATGTTTCATAATTTTCCATTACACTTGCCCGGTATTCTGCTTTATTGATCAATTGATCTAACTCTTGTGCAATATCGTAAGTGGTACAATCGTCTTGAATCAATTCTCTTACAGACAAGAAGTCATTAATTAAATTGACCAGCGAAATGAATTTTACTTTAATGACCTGTTTAGCAATCCATATAGATAGTGCATTGGCTTTATAAACAACGACTTGAGGTACTTTAAGAATTCCAGTCTCTAATGTTGCTGTCCCACTTGTTACGACTGCTGCTTCGGCATGTTTTAATAAATCGTAAGTAGTATTAAATACAATCGGTATATTTTGATCACCAATGTATTGCTGGTAGTATGATTTATCAAAATTTGGTGCTCCTGCAATTACAAATTGATGCATTGGAAAGAGGTAGGTTAAATTTGCCATAACCGGTAATAACTTTTCTATTTCCATTTTACGGCTACCAGGCAGCAATGCGATGATTGGCCGTTCGCTGAGCTGTTGTTCAGTAATGAAATTAGGATTGAATTTATAAGATGAAATGGCATCTAGTAATGGATTTCCAACATAGTCAACGGGCATTTTCCATTTTTATAAAAATCGACTTCAAAGGGAAGGATACAGAACATGTGATCGACGACACGTTTAATTTTAATCACACGTTTTTGATTCCATGCCCATACTTTTGGAGAAATATAGTAACATGTTTTTATACCTTTTTTCTTGGCAAAATCTGCGATTTTTAAGTTAAAGCCAGGGAAATCAATTAAAATGACACAATCAGGCTTTTCTTTAATAATATCTTCTTTTACCTTTTTTAAATTTTTTGAATGGTACTTAAGTTTTTTAATACTTCGACAAAGCCCATAAAGGCCATTTCCGAAGTGTGTATTAAGGCTTTTTGATTTGCAGACTCTTCCATTTGTGTGCCGCCTACGATTTTGAAGGTAGCGTTTGGATCTTCGACTTTTAATGCGTTGATCAAGTTTGCACCATGTAAATCTCCGGAAGATTCGCCTGCTATAAGATAATATTTCATTTGCTCGATTCTATTCAATAATAGGGTTAAACTTAGATAATTTTGCTTAGATCCGCAATATTATTGCGCTTATATAAAAGTAATGATATTGGATTTATCGTTTTATGGAAACAGTATGGGTGATTCATTTTTTGATGATGATTGCGCATTTCTAATGAAGAAAGTTACAGGTTCCTTTTATAATAGATGATTATCACGCAGTTTTTCCATAATTAATGTGTTCATAATTAGACTTCAGCTAATTTTCAGATAAATGTTTTTATATTTAATTGAGATTTAGCATGTATAGATCTTAAATATTACTTTTGTACTATGGATAGATTTTTAGCACTTATTCGAAACAAATATTTTTTAGCTGGTATAGCTTTTACTGTTTGGATGTGTTTTTTGATCGTAATGATTTTGCAACACAATATAGTTACCAGCATCAAAAAAGTAATTTGGAGAGAGAGAAAGCGTTTTACGAGAAAGAAAATGAGAGTATTATTGAAACCATAACAGACATCCGCTCTGATCAACGTGAAGTGCAAAGGATAGCTCGTGAAAAATATAAAATGAAGAAAGAAAATGAGGATGTTTATATTGTAACCGAGGTAGAACCAAAAGAAGAAAATTAAATCTAAGTTTCCTTTCTTTAGGATATTGCATTATTACAATAACATAAAAAAGGCTGTTTCAAAATCGAAACAGCCTTTTTATGTTATTCTTTAGTCTTATGCTCTGCGGCATATTCTTTTCTAATTTTCGAATGTTTTTTGCTATAAACAAAGTAGATTATTACACCGATCAACATCCAGATGCCTAATCGTTCCCAAGATTCAATAGGTAATGATGCCATCATTAATACACAGACTAAAATACCGAGTATTGGAATAAGCGGTACAAATGGTGTTTTAAATGGACGTTCCAGGTTTGGTTCTGTTTTGCGTAATACAAGTATCCCTATGCACACTAATGTAAATGCAAATAAGGTACCAATACTGACCATGTGGCCTAAATCAGATACGGGCACAAATCCGGCAAAAATACTTACAAATACCATGAAAATTAAATTTGTTTTCCAAGGAGTCTGTCTTTTTGATAGATCTGAAAATATTCGAGGTAATAGACCATCTTTACTCATTGAATAAAATACACGGCTTTGTCCTAAAAGCATGACCAAAATTACAGATGTATATCCAGCGATAATCGTTACGATTAAAGCTGTGTTTAAGAAGGTATAACCTGTTTTTGCAAATGCTGTGGCAACAGGTTTGGCGTCACCTTTAAACTCAGTGTAAGGTGCCAATCCAGTCAATACATATGAAAACAATACATATAGTAAGGTACAGATGATCAAAGAACCAATAATACCGATTGGCATTCCTTTTTTAGGGTTTTTAGCTTCTTGCGCAGCAGTACTAACGGCATCAAAACCGATAAAAGCAAAAAATACAACTCCAGCCGCTCTCAGGATACCGCTAAAACCAAAATGACCAAAATCATCGCTTCCCAGAAAACTCCAGAAACTTAACTGGCCACTTTTCACCATTTCTTCTCCATGATTGACAGGTATAAAAGGTGTGTGATTCGCTGGATCTATGAATCCCCAACCCAATACAATGAAAATTAGAACTACAGCAACTTTTAGAATAACTAAAATGTTATTTACAAAAGAAGATTCTTCTGTACCACGCATTAAAAGTAGTGATAGTAAACAAACAATGATGATTGCAGGAACATTGACAATACCACCTTCCCAAGGACCATGTAGAAATTGAGTTGGAATTTCGACGCCTAATGTTAAGAGAAGTTGATTGAAGTATTGGGACCAACTAACAGATACCGTAGCTGCTGCCAAAGCATATTCTAACACTAGATCCCATCCAATTATCCACGCCATAAATTCACCCATCGTAGCATATGAATAGGTATAAGCAGATCCAGCAACCGGGATCATCGATGCAAATTCTGCATAACATAAACCTGCAAAACCACAGCCTACAGCCGCAATAATAAAAGAGAGTACTACAGCAGGACCAGCATGGTCGGCCGCCGCTATACCTGTCAGTGAAAATAAGCCTGCACCTATAATGGCACCTACTCCTAATGCAATAAGTCCAGAACTGGAGAGTGTACGTTTTAATGTACCTTGGCCATTTAGCTCTGCTTCTGCGATTAATTTGCTAATCGATTTTTTAAAAAGCATAAATATATTTTAAGTGGGTTGTTTTTTAATGTTTATTGATTGTCTTTTCAAAGTCAAATATAGTTTTTTATATGAAAAAAGAGGAAGTTTTTTTTGTTTCTGTTCTTGATATAATGATAATTAATGTTTATAAAGCTGTTGTAAAGTATTTTTACATAGCCTAACTTATTTAAACTTGTTCAAAATAAAAGAAAGAAATTTTTAATAAAGTATGGGGAGTTTGAACACAGAATGGTAAAGAATCTGCGCGTTAATGATTCAATGTTCGTATAAAGGCTTTAAAAATAAAAAAGCTTTAAACCTTATATGTGAAATATTTTGGTTTAAAGCTTTTTTGAACTTATAATAAAGTTGAATTTACTATTTTCCTTTTTTCGTGTTGTATTTTTTGTAGGCATCTATAATATACAGCTTAACATCTTCTGCTGAGGCTTGCTCAATGAATTTGTAAGTCGGTCTGTATTGCTCTTTGAAAAGTGCCAAATCTGGATTTTTTAGAGGCGTTACGGATTGGATTAAGTCATCTGTGAATTTACGATCGATAGCTCTTTTATGTTGCTCCTCTACTAAAAGTTTGTAGTTTTGACGTGCTCTTTTTCCTTCTTTACTAAATAGTCGAGAAGGAGAGAGACGGATACCGCCACGTTGTTGACCAACATCAGAGTATTTTCCCGCGATTTTTGTTGCATTGATTTCTGCAATTAATCTACTATCTGTCATTCTTTCAATATAGACTTCATTTAGTTCAATTACTGAATTTAATCTATTTAGATAGACTCTTTTAACACCATAATCATAGACAAAAACAGTGTCTTTTTCATATCCGGTAGCCTCTATCGCTAAATAATCATTCAATTGAGCATCAATGATAAAATTGCCTTCTTGATCTGTTTGCACAATTTTATTTGTACGGGTATTTTTGATAGAAACTCCTTCAATTTTTTGACTACTGACCAATTCCATGGCAATTCCTTTTATTTTTTCCTGCGCTTTGAGATTGCTGAAGATACTGGTAATTCCCAGAAGTGTCAATATGCTTAAACTATGTATGAATGCTGTTTTCATTTTTCCTTTTTATATAACCAAAATACATAAATATAAGTAGTAATGTATTTAAAAGAAATTATTTTAATAAAAAAATCTCATATATGATTGTATATGAGATTTTCTGTTTTTTATTTTGCTGTCCAGATATTGTTTTCCGGAACATGGTCTGGAAAAACTTTATCAGGATCTAATTGAACTGATATTAAAGGTTCTTTTGAATCTATTTTGAAGTCAAAAGATTGGTTTCTTTCCCAAACTTCTACGGGTAATTTTTTTCGAATTTTCTTTCCTGATACTGTTGTGGCTTCAACTACTACAGGCATAGGAAGTTTTTCTAAATTTTGAACCGTAATAACGGAACCTAATTTAGGGTCATTTTTTATGTATGTTACTTTATTGATTGCCTGATCAAGACGCCAGTTGTTTAGAAACCAACCGCGCCAAAACCAATTTAAGTTTTCCCCTGTCCCATTTTCCATTGAACGGAAAATCTTCTGGTGTCGGATGTTTATAGGCCCAATCAGAAATGTATTTTTTGAATGCATAATCAAAACGTTCTGCGCCAATAATTTCATTTCTTAATAATTTGAGACCATAAGCAGGTTTATAGTAAAGCAATATACCAATATTGCGTTCATCCATGCTTTGCGGTGTATTCATTATCGCTTCTAAGCGAGGATCTGTAAATCGGACTGCTTGACTGTTTGGATCCCCAACTTGTTTAAAATATTCACCGTTATTGAAACTTTCGGTTGCAATTTCATTTATGAAAGAGTTGAATCCTTCATCCATCCAGCCAAATTCTCTTTCGTTGCTGGATACGATCATTGGAAACCAGTTATGGCCAAATTCATGATTTGTTACTCCCCATAAGGATCCAGCACGTGCTTTATTGCCACAAAAAGATAATGCAGGGTATTCCATGCCTCCAACATTGGAAGCTACGTTGACAGCTACAGGATAGGGATAATCAAACCATTTGTTGGAGTAATGTTCAATGGCCGCTTTGGTATACTCGGTAGAACGTTCCCAGGCATTATTACCATTACTTTCTTCTGGGTAAGCAGAAATAGCAAGTGATTTTTTTCCATTGACCAAATTAATTCTCGCTGCATCCAATATAAAAGAAGAGGAAGAAGCCCATGCAATATCTTGCGCATTATTTAAAATGTATTTCCACGTTAGGTTTTTTTATTTGGTCTTGAGTTTGCTTGAGCGACCTCTTGTGCAGAACGTATGATGACTGTCTGGTCACTATTTTTGGCATTTTCATAGCGTTTAAACTGTTCTGCCGTAAATACTTCTTGTGGGTTCTGAAGTTCTCCCCCCAAAACTACAATGTGATTCGCGGGAGCCGTTATCTGTACCTGATAATTACCAAATTCACGATAAAATTCGCCAGGCCCCGTATAAGGTATTGTATTCCATCCTCGAATGTTGTCGTAAACGCATACTCTAGGGAACCATTGTGCGATGGCAAAAACATTACCTTTGGCGGCTTTTAGTATTCCCGTTCTATCGGCACCATACTCTGGTATTGTGTATGAATATTGTATCTTAAAGCCTGTTTTACCACCTTTTGCTGCTAAGGCTTGAGTTAGCCTAATTTGCATGCGGGTATCGGTGATGATATAATCAACTGGTTTACCAGTTAGATCGGTGACAGAAGATATCGTATAGCCACCATCAAACTTGCGTTAGCATCACCATATCTACTTTTTGTTAATGGAGATATGGCTTTACCTCGACCTTCTTTGGAGAACATATTTTGGTCTAACTGAAGCCATACATAGTCCAGCTGATCTGGACTATTATTGCTATAATTAATTTCAACATTTCCAGCAATTGTATTTTTTCGATCGTCTAATGTTGCTGTAATTTTATAGTCAGCATTGTTTTGCCAGTAAGCTGGTCCTGGTTTTCCACTTGCTGAGCGAAATTCATCACCATTATTATTAAAAAATAAAGGAGCAAATGCTTCAGTATAACTATAATTGCTTATTTGTTGAGCAAAACTTGGAGTTGATAATGATAAGGACAGAATACTTATTGACAATAAGGGTAATCTTTCATACTTAATTGTAGGGATTGTTCTGCCTAAATATAGTATGAAAAGATGTATTGTTAAATTTTTTCGAAGAAATAGTCGGATTGTAACGATTATTTTAGAGAGGAAGCGTATTCTAGTTCATCGAAACCGAGCAAAATTTGCTTTCCTCCTTCAATTACAGGTCTTTTAATCATACTTGTGTTTTTGATCAAAACTTGGTTAGCGGTGTGTGCGTCTGTAACGGTCGCTTGTTCTTCTACATCAAGTTTTTTCCATGTGGTTCCTTTTTTATTCAGCAGTTTTTCCCAACTGATTTCTTTTTCCCATTCCTCAAGTTTATTTTCAGAGATCCCTTCCTTTTTATAATCGTGAAATGTATAAGGCAATTGGTGTTCTTCTAACCAATTGATCGCTTTTTTCACTGTGTTGCAGTTTTTAATTCCGTATACGTGTAACATGTTTGTTCTATATTTTAATTCAAACTTAGAGAAATTGTAATTGATATCCAATAACGTATAGGTGAATATTAAATTATAGATGCTATTGGGTAAACTTATTTATTCAGTGAGCATGGATCATTGTGTTAGTGTAATAAGTACACTTTATAAATTATGTAGAACAATATTTTTTTTTAACTTAGTCCATAAATAGTGAGATTATAAATAACAAAAGCAAATTATAATATGAGCCTAAAAGATTTTAAAGGTGTATTGACGGGAGATCAAGTACAAGAATTGTTTGAATTAGCAAAAACGCACAAATTCGCATTACCAGCTGTTAACGTAACTGGTACAAACTCGATTAATGCTGTAATGGAAACTGCAAAAGCGGTTAACTCACCAGTGATTATTCAATTGTCAAATGGTGGAGCACAATTTTATGCTGGTAAAACGTTAAATAATGATGGATTAAAGGCATGTATTCTAGGTGCTGTAGCTGCTGCTCAACACGTTCATTTATTAGCAGAGCACTATGGTGTTGCAGTTATTTTGCATACAGACCATGCTGCTAAGAAATTATTACCTTGGATCGACGGTTTATTAGATGCTGGTGAGAAGTTTTTCGCACAACATGGTAAACCATTATTCTCTTCTCATATGTTAGATTTGTCTGAAGAGCCAATTGAAGAAAATATTGAGATTTCGGCAAAATACTTAGCACGTATGAAGCCGCTTGGAATGACTGTTGAAATCGAATTGGGTGTAACAGGTGGTGAAGAAGATGGTGTCGATAATTCTGATGTTGATAGTTCAAAATTATATACACAACCGGAAGAGGTAGCTTATGCTTATGAAGAATTATCAAAGGTGTCTGATAAATTTACTGTAGCAGCAGCTTTTGGTAATGTACACGGAGTATATAAGCCGGGAAATGTAAAATTACAACCTGTTATTTTACATAACTCACAAGAATTCATTCGCGAGAAATTTAATTTAACTGCTGATAAACCTGTTAATTTTGTTTTCCACGGTGGTTCGGGCTCAACTCCTGAGGAGATTGCAGAAGCAATTTCATATGGTGCAATCAAAATGAACATCGATACAGATATGCAATGGGCTATGTGGGATGGTGTTCGTGAGTATGAAGCTAAAAACCATGATTATTTACAAGGTCAAATCGGTAATCCTGAAGGAGCTGATTCTCCAAATAAAAAATACTACGATCCCCGCGTTTGGTTACGTAAGGGAGAAGAAGCTTTCGTTACACGTTTGAAACAAGCTTTCCAAGAATTGAATGCAATTGATGTTAATAGCAAGTTATAATATCGATTGAGTCTACATTTAAGTAGTACTAAAAAGCGTATGAGGTAATTTCACTTCGTACGCTTTTTTGTTGGGGCTATGTTTTTTATTTATTTTTGTTAAAATCTGCTAAATTTTATCTTAAAGTCAGGAATGGTGCATATTTTGCAGGATAGTTATACGAATAGAATATATTGATATGAAAAAATTAGGATTAGGTGCTATTTTATTTTTTATTGCGCAATTAGGTATTGCTCAGACAAAGCAGAACGTGGGTACGTTTAATTCGGTAGATGTTACAGATAAAATTCAGGTTGAATTAATTCATGGGAATTCCAATGAGGTAGTGACGGAAGGGGCTAATTCTGAGAATATCCAAGTTATCAACAAAAACGGTGCATTACGTATTAAAATGAATACTTTAAATGCGCTTCAAGGAAATAATATCAGTGTTAAGGTATACTATCAATCTTTGAATAGTTTATCTGCCAAAAAAGGAGCGAAGATCGTTAATAGAGAAAAAGAGAAAATAGTAGCCGATCAATTAAATGTTTCCGCAGCAGAGGGTGGTTTAGTGGTTGTTTATGTGGAGGTTAAAAAGGTAGATGTTAAGCCTACCTCAGGTTCTACAATTTCACTTATTGGAAAAAGTATCACAC
Source organism: Sphingobacterium sp. IITKGP-BTPF85 (assembly GCF_001006065.1). Classification (NCBI taxonomy): domain Bacteria; kingdom Pseudomonadati; phylum Bacteroidota; class Sphingobacteriia; order Sphingobacteriales; family Sphingobacteriaceae; genus Sphingobacterium; species Sphingobacterium sp. IITKGP-BTPF85. The sequence continues at coordinate 40,166 of NZ_ASZT02000005.1, read as the reverse complement.
AAGATGTTGTGTCTAATTTCGGCGGTAAATATGAAGGTAAAGAATTGATAACAGATGTAACCAATGTTACGGTCAATGGCGGTGGTCAAGCAGAGGTATATGCAAAAGATTCTATTGTTGCTAAAACGCGTGCGGGTGGCGTTATTGAAGTTTATGGCAAACCTGCACATAAATCTGAGAAGAAATTGGCTGGCGGAATAATTAATTATAAATAATCTACCATAGTAGATTAAAAAAGCACTTAATTTTTTAAGTGCTTTTTTTTAATGATTTTAACTGGGTTCTTTCTGGAAGTTAATCAGTGTGTTCTTAGCAACACCTAAACCTTCTATTCCATATTCAATTTCATCACCCTCTACTAAAAATCGTTGCGGTACATGTCCTATACCTGTGCCAGCAGGTGAGCCGGTTGAAATAATATCTCCGGGGAATAATCCAAAGAAATCCGAAATATAGGAAATTAATTCTTTAACAGGGGTAATGAAATTTTTTGTATTTCCTTCCTGCATTAATTTACCGTTCAGTTTTAACCAAATTCTTAAATTCCCATCATCTTCAATTTCGTCTTTTGTTACAAAATAGGGGCCTAAAGGAGCAAAAGTATTATAGCCCTTTCCTTTATCCCAGGTACCACCTCGATGTTTCATAAAATGACGCTCTGTTACATCATTCATCATGACATATCCAGCGATATAATCTGTTGATTCCGCTGTCGAAATATGTGTGCCCTTTTTTCCGATCACAACAGCAAGTTCTGTCTCCCAGTCTGTATGGTATGAGTTTTTTGGAATTATAATGTTATCAAAGGGGCCATTTAATGCTGAAATAGCTTTTAAAAATAATATTGGCTCCTGTTCTTGAGCTAATCCAGTTTCTTTTGCATGGTCAGAATAATTAAGTCCTACGCATACAATTTTAGTTGGATTTGCAATCGGTGTTCCGATACGACTTTCGGAAGGAATCGGCTTTAAGCTTGTACGGTTATTTATCACAAACTCTTCTAATCTTTCGAGCCCACCATTAGCGAGAAATTTATTGTCATAATCTTCTCCAAAATCGGAAGTGTCATAGTGAACTTCATTAATTAAAATTCCTGTTTTTTCTTCATTTAGTGGTCCGTAGCGAAATAACTTCATAGCATCTTAAAATATAATCGGCAAATGTAACCGTATAATCCTATTTATTCGTTTTAGTATTGTCAAAATCTGGTAATGAAATTAGGGGCTTTTCTATCATTGTATTCTAAACAGATGATTTTTCATATCATTATATGAAGTTCGAAAACAAAAAAGGTTCCTTTTTTAGAGGAACCTTCATTTTTATAAATCGCTTTGCTTTTTTTTCTTTTTACGAATCTCTGGTTTGGCAGCTTTCTTTAATTCAAACTGTTTTTCGAGATACATGATAATTTCTCCAGCAATATCTTTTTTTGTTGCTTTTTCTATTCCTTCTAATCCAGGAGATGAGTTTACTTCCAGTACAAGAGGGCCTCTGTCTGATGGCATCATATCAACACCACAAACTGTTAATCCCATGGAAGCCGCAGCTGCAATAGCAGTCTCACGTTCATTTTTTGTAAGTCTGATAATTTCTGCTGTTCCCCCACGGTGGATGTTAGATCTAAACTCTCCTTCTTTGGCTGTTCTTTTCATTGCACCGACCACTTTTCCTCCAACAACAAATGCACGAATATCTGTTCCTTTCGCTTCTTTGATATATTCTTGTATTAAGATATTATTTCCTAATCCATAGAAAGCCTCTATAACTGAGGAGGCCGCTTTCTTCGTTTCAGCTAATACTACACCAATTCCTTGTGTTCCTTCGAGTAATTTAATAACTAAAGGTGCACCACCGACCATACTAATCAGGTCGTCAACATCAGATGCAGTACGGGCAAATCCAGTAATGGGAAGACCGATTCCTGCACCAGATAAAATTTGCATACAACGAAGTTTGTCTCGTGATCGTGTGATTGCTTGACTTGGATTGGCTGAAATTACGTCCATTACCTCAAATTGCCTCACAATGGCCGAACCATAGAAAGTAACCGAAGCACCAATTCGAGGAATTATTGCATCAATATCTGAAATATCTTGACCTTTATAGTGGATGCTAGGTTTGCCTTGTTGAATTCCTACATAGCATTTGCTATGATCGATGACAACGCATTCATGTCCACGTTTTTCTGCAGCTTCTACTAATCGACGTGTCGAGTATAAGCTTTTAACTGTTGATAATACAGCGATTTTCACTTTGCTATGATTAGAATGATTTAATTGTAATGTTGGTTCATAAACAATTGTCTATGAATATTCTTTTTATCCAACCGATTTTTGAGATAAGTTAGATCTTGACACGTCCACGATAAACCTTTTTGATAGGAAACTTTTTCCTAGTAACATAGGATATCGCATGGAAGAACGGTTTCTAAAAGATAATTTAATTTCGAAAAACTGATTATATAATTTGGCTTTTGTTAATATGTAATAACGCTTTTCTTTTTGACCGAATGAACTTTTTACAATTTTTTCTCGATAAACAGGAAATTTAAATATGCGAAGTTCTCTTGTTTTAAAATTAACGATAATATGGCAAATAATCCACTTTTGATTTTCAATTATTTTGATTTCATAAGATTCACAATGTAAAACAGATGATCCCGCACCTGTATCTACTTTTGCTTCAATATTAAAAATACCAAGTTCCGGTAAATCTAATGATTCTTTCCAACCCACAATTAGTTTATCTTTCATGGTTATAAGGAGTCATTAGACTTGATAAAATACCAAGTCTAATGACGTTTTAGTTATTCGTAAATAAACTCGCCGTAAGGAGATTTAACTGTTACTTGTTTTGTAGTAGCAGCTTCTACGCGACCAATAATTTGAGCGGGAATACCATAAGATTCGGAGATTGCAATAATTTCTGATGCAATTTCTTCTGGTACATAAAGTTCCATGCGGTGTCCCATGTTGAATACTTTGTACATTTCTTTCCAATCCGTATTTGATTCTTTTTGAATCAAATCAAACAATGGAGGGATAGGGAAGAGATTGTCTTTGATAACGTGTACTGCATCAACAAAGTGTAATACTTTCGTTTGTGCACCACCTGAACAATGTACCATTCCGTCAATTTGAGAACGATAAAGATCTAATATTTTTTTGATTACCGGCGCATATGTACGTGTTGGAGAAAGAACTAGTTTTCCTGCTGTAATTTCTTCACCAGTTTCAACTGTGATTTTATCGGTTAAATTTTGACTTCCTGAAAAAACTAAGTCATATGGAACAGCAGGGTCAAACTTTCCGCATATTTTGCTGCAATATTTTTATTAAAGACATCATGACGTGCGGAAGTTAATCCATTGGATCCCATTCCTCCGTTATATTCTGTCTCATAGTTAGCTTTTCCTGAAGAGGATAAACCAACAATTACATTGCCTGGTTTTATGTTGTGATTAGAAATGACGTCTTCACGTTTCATGCGACAAGTTACCGTACTATCTACAATAATAGTACGTACTAAATCGCCCACATCTGCAGTTTCACCTCCTGTTGAATAGATACCGATACCCATCTCACGGAGCTCTGCTAGAATTTCTTCTGTTCCATTAATAATTTCTGCAAGAACTTCTCCTGGAATGACATTCTTATTACGACCAATAGTAGATGATAATAAAATATTATCGGTAGCGCCTACACAAAGTAAATCATCAAGATTCATGATGATTGCATCTTGTGCAATACCGCGCCAAACAGATATATCACCTGTTTCTTTCCAGTAAACATAGGCCAAGGAAGATTTCGTACCTGCACCATCAGCGTGCATAATATTACACCACTGTTCATCACCACCTAGAATATCAGGAATGATTTTACAAAAAGCTTTTGGATACAATCCTTTATCGATGTTCTTAATAGCATTGTGTACATCCTCTTTACCTGCGGATACACCTCTTTGGTTATATTTTAAATCTGACATGTTGCTGCAAAAATAATGATTCGTTATGAATTTTAAGCTTTTATTGTAGTAAATATTTGTTAATCTTTTTTAAATATGAGTTGCCATTCAAGAAGTAATTTTTCTAAAGAGTATTGTGCATTTGCAGGACTTGTGCTTGGTAGTGTGTAATACTGGTATTGATCCGCTTTTTTAAAGTGTTTATCAAATACTTTACGTGCTTTTTGTCCATTAAATATGATGGTATGGAGGTGTGGGTGCTGGGAAAAGAATGTAGTGAGGTCATTTGGAATTTCCTCAAGGATATCGAGATCCATACTGCCTTTTCTTTTTGCTTGTGCGCACACATCCCATAGACCGATCCTATTTTCTAGCAGTATATTTAATTTTTCTGAATAAGAATGAAAGTCAGTTATATTAAAAATCCGTTGGATTAATTTCCAGAATCGATTCTGAGGATGTGCATAATATTCTTGGGCTTGAAGCGACCTGTCTCCGGGTAAAGAACCCAATATTAATACTTCAATATCGTTATTTTGAATGGGTAAGAATGATTGTTTAAACATCTTGATAATAAACATTTATGCCGAATATAAAGAATCCTTTTTGATCTGGCATATTTTATTTTGAAATGAAATCTAAATGCTATATATTTGATATCAAACTAATATCAAAACTTAAAAAAATATGGAAAAATTAATTAAACCTCTTTCTGGTTATTTAGCTCTTTTAATTGCTATTGTTCTTTTTGTACTTGGAATCGTATGTTTCTTTCAAGCAGAAGCTTCTTCCTGGTATATTGCGGTGGGGATTTTATTTATTTTAACCACACTGTTCTTGTTAAAGGGTCTGATGATCATTAATCCAAATCATTCACGTGTGTTGAATTTCTTTGGAAGTTATATTGGTACAGTAAAAGAAAATGGGTTATTTTTTGTTAATCCTTTGTACTCTACTTTAAATGTTAGTCTACGATCGGATAATTTACAGGGACAAACTTTAAAAGTAAATGATAAAATGGGTAATCCTATTGAAATAGGCGCTGTTATTGTTTGGCAAGTTGGTGATACTTATAAGGCTACTTATGATGTGACAAATTATACTTCATATGTCCGCACACAAAGCGAAGCGGCTGTGCGGCATTTGGCAGGTAGTTTTCCTTATGATAATTTAGAAATAGATCCTAATAATCAAGCAACAATTACTTTACGTGAAGGTGGAGATACTGTTAATCATATCTTAGAAAAAGAATTATTAGATCGTTTGGCTCCAGCTGGTATTATTATAAAAGAGGCGCGGATCAGTCATTTAGCGTATGCTTCTGAAATTGCCGGAGCAATGTTACAAAGACAGCAGGCAACTGCGATTGTTGCCGCTCGTGCTAAAATTGTTGAAGGTGCAGTTGGTATGGTAGAAATGGCTTTACAAAGATTGTCTGAAAAAGATATAGTTGAGCTTGATAATGATAAAAAGGCAGCAATGGTTAGTAATTTGATGGTTGTACTCTGCGGGGAAAAGGCGGCATCTCCTGTGTTAAATACGGGAACCCTGTATCAATAGTTTTATTCATAAATAATATGGCGGAAAAAAAGAATTTCATGCTCCGGATTGATAGTGATGTATATAAGGCATTGGAAAAATGGTCTGCCGACGAATTTAGGAGTGTGAACGGGCAAATAGAGTTTTTATTGAATAAGGCGTTGAAAGAAGAAAAGCGCTTACTTGATAAAAAAATAAAAACAACTTCAGATAAATCAGCAGAGTAGTTTGTGGTTGGTTTAACATCCTTAATTGAGTTTTATTGCATTTGACATGTGATAGTTGCTAGTGTGAAAGTAAAGGTTTTTAAAATCATTTTCACACTAGCTTTTTTAATGATGAAATAACATAATAAATTTTAAATTTGAATGAATTTTGAGTGGTAAGATAGATAGATATGAATAATAATTTTAGATTGCTTGTTATCAGTACAAGTACGATCCATGGAAGTTCTTTTTTGACCTATATAAAAATGATTTGGTTGACTTTATTCAGACCGATGAATTGATATTTGTACCTTACGCAAGGCCATCTGGTATTTCTTATGATGAATATACAGCTAATGTTCAGAAAGCTTTAAAAGATAAAGGAATTCGGGTAAAGGGTCTACACACTTTTTCTGATCAAAAGGATGCAATAAAAAAAGCAAAAGCAATTTTTATAGGGGGAGGAAATACTTTTCTTTTGCTCAAGACTTTGTATGAATTGGATCTTGTTAGTGAAATTAAATCGGCTGTTGCTTCTGGTTTACGTTATGTGGGTACTTCAGCTGGATCTAATTTAACGGGCTTGACAATTGGTACAACTAACGATATGCCGATCGTTTATCCACCAAGTTTTGAAGCGTTACAGTTTTTACCTTTTAATCTCAACCCACATTATCTTGATCCAGATCCTAACTCTACACATAAAGGTGAAACGAGAGAGACAAGAATCCAAGAATTTCATCAATTCAACAGTCAGGCTGTGTTGGGTTTACGAGAGGGTAGCTGGTTACATGTTGAGCATGGTCAAATTGAATTGAAAGGTGAACTGTCTGCACGATTATTTCAACAAGGAAAAGATCCCATTGAGCTTAATCCTGGTCAACTTCAATTTTGAGATATTTACAAAATACTTTAGCAATTTAGCTTCTAGATTTTAGCGGTGATTAAAAAAGTAATTATTTATGAGTAAAAAAATAAAAGTACATCCCGCAGATATTGCTGAAAATCTAAGTAAATTAGACAAAGAGGCTTTGTATGAGCAATTTAATCATTATGATTTTGACTTGCAACTCGAGATATTTTCTTTTTTAGAAAAGGATGTTCAATATCGCCTAGCAAAATCCCTCTCAGAATCGGAACTGACAGAATTACTTAACAACTTAAAGCCTGATATTAGGAATCAGCTATTTTCTGATTTACCTGATGATTTGATTAAGTACTTAATTAATTTGTTAAATGAACGTGAAAAACAGTTAGCGTTGAAGCTGATTGGCTATGATGAAAATAGTATTGCACATCTCATGACCCCGATGTATGTCCAAGTTAGACCATATTTTACTGTTGAACATGTTTTTAAGCATATTAAGCTTTTTGGAAAGAAGGCTGAAACCTTAAATTTTATATATGTTGTCGATGAAAAGAATGTGCTTATTGATGATTTAAAAATAGGTGAGTTGTTATTAGCCGATACAGATACTGAAATTTCAGAACTGATTGATCATAATTTTGTTGCTATCAGAGCCGCAACTCCTATGGAGGAGGCATTTGAGATTTTCCAGAAATACGATCGAAGTGCGCTTCCGATCACGACGGATAATAGTGTATTGGTAGGTATTGTGACATTTGATGATGTATTGGATCAGATAAAAGATCGAGATACGGAAGATATCCAACGTTTTGGCGGGATGGATGAACTTGATGTCGCTTATACAAAACTCCGCTACTTAAATTGATTCAAAAAAGAGCTGGTTGGTTGATTATTTTGTTTTTAAGTGAAATGCTAACAGCTTCAGCGATGGCTTACTTTGACGGAGAAATTGAAAAGGCTGTAGTTCTTGCTTTATTTGTTCCATTAATTATTTCTAGTGGCGGAAATTCTGGATCGCAAGCTGCATCATTAATTATTCGAGCCATGGCTTTGGGAGAGATAAAACTTAAGGACTGGTGGTATGTCATGAAACGTGAGATTTCATCTGGTCTGATTTTGGGAGGTATATTGGGTACTATTGGTTTTCTTAGAATTTTACTTTGGCAAGAACTGGGGATATATGATTATGGTATTTACTGGGTTTATATTGCACTAAGTGTTTCTTTATCTTTACTTTTTGTTGTGCTTTGGGGTACATTATCCGGTTCGGTTATCCCATTTGTACTACGCAGATTTGGTTTAGATCCGGCAACTGCGTCAGCACCTTTTGTCGCAACTTTGGTTGATGTATCCGGATTGATTATTTATTTTACCGTTGCGGGCTTATTATTATCGGGTAAACTATTATAGCCTTTATTAACAGAATATTTTAAAACTGATTCTATTTTTCATTGTTATTTAGTATAGGGGGTGTTGATTTCCCCTTAACTTAAATAATTTAATATGGCAAAGATTGTAGCAGATCAGTTGGTTGAAATGCTTGTGGAAGCAGGTGTAAAACGCGTTTACGCAGTTACTGGAGATAGTCTTAATTTTTTTAATGAAGCAATACGTAAAGATGGCCGACTTAAATGGATTCATGTGCGTCATGAAGAAGTTGGGGCTTATGCAGCGGCTGCTGAAGCGGAACTGGATGGAATAGCATGTTGCGCAGGTAGTTGCGGGCCTGGTCACGTTCATCTCATAAATGGCATGTACGATGCTCATCGTTCACACGTTCCTATGATTGTAATTGCTTCCACAATTAATACCTCGGAGATGGGGATGGGGTATTTTCAAGAGACAAATACTGTAAAGCTTTTTGATGACTGCAGTTGTTACAACCAATTAATAACTACTGCAGAACAGGCTCCTCGAATTATTCAGACTGCCATACAGCATGCAATAGGACAGAAAGGAGTTGCTGTCATCGGTTTGCCAGGGGATGTATCAGAAATGAAAGCTGAAGATTCTTCGGTGTCTACCCAATTATTTTATGTTAATCCTGTCATTCGGCCTTCTGATAGTGAATTAGACGCTCTTGCAAAAGTTATTAACGCGAGTAAATGCGTTACCGTTTTTTGCGGAATTGGAGCATCTGGGGCTCATCCTGAAATTGTACAATTATCTCAAAAGATTTTAGCTCCAGTGGGATATTCTTTTAGAGGTAAAATGGGGATTCAACATGATAATCCTTACGAAATAGGAATGACTGGTCTGCTAGGGCAAGCCGCAGCCTATCAAAGTATGCATGAGTCAGATTTGATTTTATTATTAGGTACGGATTTCCCTTATGATAAGTTTATGCCTACTAATAATAAGATTATTCAAATTGATACTGCTGTTGAACGATTAGGACGACGCGCAAAATTGGAAATGGGATTGTGCGGAGATATCAAGCATACTTTACAGGCACTTCTTCCGCTGCTGGAACAAAAAGAAGATGCAAGTTTCCTTGAAGCTCAGCTGAAGATCTATGAGAAAGTAAAGGACAATATGCATAGTTTTATGCAAGAAAAAGGGGGGGAGGATACAATTCAGCCAGAATATTTGGCACACTGTATTGATGAACTGGCTACGGACAGTGCTATATTTACGGTGGACACGGGGATGACCTGTGTCTGGGGGGCGCGCTTTATTTCAGGGACTGGTAAACGGCAGATGCTCGGTTCTTTCAACCATGGATCTATGGCCAATGCGATGCCAATGGCAATTGGAGCTGCTTTATCTCATCCGGAACAGCAAGTTATAGCATTATGTGGTGATGGTGGATTGTCGATGTTGCTTGGTGATTTAGCTACTATTAATCAATATCAACTGCCTGTAAAAATAATTGTTTTTAATAATCGGGCTCTTGGTATGGTCAAATTAGAGATGGAAGTTGCCGGACTACCTGATAACGAAACCAATATGATAAATCCTGATTTTGCCGCTATAGCGGAAGCGATGGGTTTTAAAGGTATGAATGTACATAAACCTGAAGAGGTTAGGAATGCAGTTGAGTTTGCTTTATCGCATCCTGGTCCAATTTTATTAAATGTTTTTACGAATCCAAATGCGCTGGCTATGCTCCTAAGGTTGATTTTGATCAAATGGTAGGAATGGCAAAGTCAATGTCTAAATTGATGCTTGGAGGTAAAATGCAGGAAGTTTTGGATACGATTAAATCTAACTACAAACACCTTAAAGAGTTGTAGTTGCAAAAGTTCAAGGATGGATTATTGGCGACAAATCCTTGAACTTTTTTATTATAGATTCCTTAATCGTTCGTAGATGTCATTTTGCCTTTTTTTTATGTGGAGATAGAAGTGATGTTTAGGGCCTGTGATGATCTGAGTTGTATAGATTCCTTTTGCTCCAGAAAAGAAATAGGCGACAAAACAGGCAATTGCAAAATAAATACTGGCTTCAAACCCAAATAATTCTACCCCCATCAGTATACAAGCCAGCGGTGTATTGGTTGCTCCTGCAAAAACAGCAATAAAACCCATTGCGGCCAATAATCCCATTGGTAGCGGAATAATTCCAAATAGGACATTACCTAGAGTTGCACCAATAAAAAATAATGGTGTTACTTCTCCACCTTTAAACCTGCGGAAAGGGTGAAAGTGGTTAGTAATAGTTTGATAATAAAATCATAAGAATTTAATTGACTTTCGAATGAGGCTAATATGGTAGGAATTCCTAAACCTATATACTGTGTAGTTCCTAGCTGCCATATTAGGAAAATAAGGACAATACCTCCAATAAAAGGACGCAGGGGAGGGTATTGAATCTTTCTGAAAATGTAGCTAAAGATATCTCCGAATGCAGTGAATAGATAAGCTACTAATCCAAAAATTATACCTGTGATGACCGTATAAAGTAGATGTTGCGGATTGAGTGCGGGGATGATTTCTCGAATGTGATAATGGGTATGCGATACATTCCAGAAAGAACAGGCATAGTTGGCAATAAAGGCTGTCATGATACTTGGTATAAGTGCTTTTAATCTTGACTTTCCACCAGTTATAACTTCCAGTCCAAATAATGCACCTGCCCAGGGGGTTCCAAAAACAGAAGCAAATCCCGCACTTATCCCGATAATGATTAAAATCTTTCGATCGTCATGAGTTAACTTGAAAATTCTTGAGTATTGATCGGCGATTGCACCTCCTATTTGTACAGCGGTTCCTTCTCTTCCTGCGGAACCTCCAAAAAGATGTGTAAGCAACGTGCTGAATAAAACCAAAGGTGCCATTCTTAATGGGATGGTCTGTTCGCTTTGGTAATATTCTTTAAGCAGGAGATTATTGCCTTTGCTTGAAGCGCCACCATAGTAATGATAAAGTAATCCAATTATTAAACCTGCTAATGGTAATCCTAGCATGATGACCGGATGAAGATCTCTGTAATTTGTTACCCAGGATAGGCTCGTGAGAAAGAAAGCTGAGATTGATCCTACAATAAACCCAACTGAAATGGCGATCGCTATCCATTTTAAAGCACAAAAAGTCTTCTCTTTAAGTGCTATTTTTGATAAAGTGTTACTTTTAGTTGACATGTCTACTTACTTATTGTCATAAACGATTCTAGCGGATACAAAAAGTATCAGCAAAAGTAGACGTCATCAGCTCATTAAAGCGGTTAGTGGCAGACATCATTGCCTTAACATAGGTAAAGTTAAATAAAACGAATGATTAACGCAACCCAGCCAGCGATCATTAACAGTCCCCCTAATGGTGTAATTGGGCCTAAGAATTTTAAATTTTTATTCCAATATTGAGCAAAAGACAGGAGGTAGATACTGATAGAAAATAATAAAGTTCCTGCCGTTATACTATAAAATACAAAACGTTCACTGTAAAGGTCGAAATGTAAATTAAACCCTAAGACCAGTAAGGTAATAGCCGAATACATTTGATAACGAACACCTACTTCAAAAGAGGTTAGTTTTTCTTCGCTAATTAGTTTCTTAAAAGCGTGTGCACCAAAGGCACCCAGCATAATGGCTGTAGAACCTAATATTGCGGCAGTAATAATAACAATATGATTCATATTAGTAAGTTTAAGCTTTTATCATGTCAATATGTGGGATTCCATAATCCAGGTATTCATCGGATACTTGTTCAAATCCGAAGCTTTCATAAAATTTCTTTAGATAGGTTTGCGCGCCTATCTGAATCGCTGTGCTACCATACTTTTCAGATATGCAGGTAAGCGATTTATTTATAAGAGCTTTCCCATAATTATTACCTCTAAAGGATGGGTTTGTTACAACTCGGCCAATTGCCGGTTCTGGATAAGATAGACCTGGTGGTACAATTCGGGCATAAACAACAATTTCATTATTGATTTCTGCCCAAATATGGGCGCACTGATCATCTTTATTATCCAATTCTGGATAAAAGCATTGTTGCTCATTCACAAAGACATCAACACGTAATTTGAGGATGCGATATAATTCTTCTGTTGTTAATTCAGAGAATGTCTTATATTTCCAAAATAATTCCATAAAAAGAAGAGCTATATTACTATAGCCCTTTTTATATTAAGTATATGTAATTAAGCTAGTAAACTTTTTACAAGCTCGGAAATTGTTCTTCCGTCGGCTTTTCCTGCTAATTGTTGGTTAGCAGCACCCATTACTTTGCCCATATCTTTTACTGTAGAAGCTCCAGTTGTGCTGATTATTTCTTTGATTATCGCTTCCACTTCTTCTCTGCTGAGTTGCTTTGGTAAGTATGCTTCAATTACTTCTTGCTCTTCAACTTCGATCGCATACAGATCATCTCTGTTTTGGGTTTTGTAAATTTCCGCGGATTCTTTACGTTGTTTTACTAATTTTTGAAGAACTTTAATTTCTGTTTCTTCTGTCAATTCTTCGCTGTGACCTTTTTCCGTTTTTGCTAATAAAATAGCTGCTTTGACAGCACGTAAGCCACGTAATTTGTTCGCATCTTTTGCGATCATTGCGGTCTTGATATCTTGATTTATTTTTTCTTCTAAAGTCATATTAAACTGAATTTTATTATTTTCTATTTACAATCGTTCCTGTTGCTTGTGCGGTTGGCATAATAATGAGATCGTTGATGTTAACATGCTTGGGTCTGCTAATCACGAAAGATATTGTTTCAGCAATATCTTTTCCCGTTAAAGCGTCAACTCCGTTATACACATTTTTTGCACGCTCGATATCACCTTTAAAACGTACTTCTGAAAACTCTGTTTCTACCATTCCCGGATTTATGCCGGTTACTTTTATTCCTTTCGGAAGTAAGTCAATTCTCATTGCTTTATTAAGTGCATCTACTGCATGTTTACTGGCACAGTAGACATTTCCATTTGGATACACCTCTTTAGCGGCTATAGATCCTAAATTGACAATATGTTGTGCTCCCTCTTGATTTTCTAATAGCGGTATGACGGTTTTTGTAACATATAATAATCCTTTGACATTTGTGTCGATCATGCGATCCCAATCGCCGATATCGCCATCTTGGATGCTATCTAAACCCTGGCTTAATCCTGCATTATTAATAAGTACATTTATATTTTTCCACTCTGAAGGTAAGTTCTCAATTTTAGATTTTACTTCATCATAATTGCGAACATCAAGTTCAAAGATATGGATCGCAATTTGTGGATATTGTTTATTAAGTCTATCCCTAATTTCCTCTAATCTTTGGAAACGACGCGCACAAAGTAATAAATTATATCCTTCACGCGCTAAGACTTCTGCACAAGCTTCTCCAATACCTGAACTTGCCCCTGTAATGAATACTGTTTTTGACATTGAATTAATTTTAAAATAAAATAAATTGGTTCTCTATTTTGTGGCAATATATATCGTACAAACGCCAAAAGTCTGGGGGCGAATTATTGTGTTTGAAAAACCAACGGCTTTTGTAATTTCCGCGAATTTTTCACCATCAGGAAATCGAGCTACAGATTCAGGTAGATACGAGTATGCACTCGAATCTTTTGAGAAGAGTTTTCCTATTGTTGGGGTTATTCTTTTAAAATAAAAATTATACAATTGTTTAATTGGAAATTTTTTAGGATTAGAAAATTCCAATATTATTGCTTTTCCGCCAGGCTTCAATACACGACAGATATCTGCTAAGCCCTGATTTAGATTTTCAAAATTACGGACGCCAAATGCAACCGTTACAGCATCGAAGGTGTTGTCGTCAAATTGCAACTGTTCTGAATCACCAAGTTGTACTTCAAATTGCTCAGATAAACCTTTTTGTTTAATCTTTTGCTGTGCAACATCAAGCATACCTTGCGAAATGTCTACGCCGATTATTTTTTTGGATTCAATATTTTAATTGATTCCAGCGCGAAATCACCAGTTCCTGTTGCTACATCTAACATATATTGCGGAGCGATGGATTTTAAAGCATTAATTGCTTTTTTACGCCAGATGATATCAATGCCTAAGGATAGAAAATGATTTAAAAAGTCATAAGTTTTGGATATGTTGTTAAACATATCTGCAACTTGCTCTTTTTTACCGTCTTTTGCGTCCTTGTATGGTTTTAATGATGATGCTTCATTTGTCATAGTAGCAAAGATACAATATTCTGATTGAGCTTTAATATGATCGAAAAGGAAAAATCAAAATAGCAAAATTTTCTTGCAAATACTTTATTCAGCGTGACGATTTGAATACATTTTTAATTATTTATTATTTTTTTGATTGCGCTATTGTTGCGATAAATAGCGTAACTTTATTAACATTGGTGGAAGTTGTTAACAGTTGCTTAATGTCTTGTTAATTAGATGCTGTTTTTTATTATCAACATTTTTTTCAACATCAAATGTGGAAAACTTGAGTTGTAAATCAATGTTTATCAAAAGCTTTTGGGGTGATTGTTTTCACAACTAATTTGACTGTGTACAACTCTTGAAAAATGTCTACCTTATTTTTTTTACATTTGCTATCCGCTATCAGTTTTTTAGCGTACATGCACAAGTTTTTGGATATCATATAAGATGAGTAACGATAATAATTTTGAAGATAGTAATACTGGAACTGGTAAGAAGACCAATTTTGGAGAGCGTAGAACCAAACTCAATAATTTAGTCAGTGGATTAGGTAAACTTCCTCCACAGGCTTTAGATTTGGAAGAGGCGGTTTTAGGAGCTCTGATGTTGGAGAAAAATGCCTTAAGTGAAGTTATTGATATTCTTAAGCCAGAATCCTTTTACAAAGACGCTCATCAGAAAATTTTCGAATCTATTTTTAGCTTATTTCAGAAATCATCTCCTATTGACTTATTAACTGTTACTGCTGAGCTTCGAAAAATGGGAGCTCTGGAAATGGTTGGTGGAGCATATTATATAACACAATTAACTGATCGTGTTGTTTCTGCAGCTAATATTGAATTTCATGCGCGTATTATTTCGCAAAAATATATTCAACGTGAATTAATTAAAGTTTCAACAGAGATTATTAATAGCGCCTATGATGAAACTTCGGATATCTTTGATCTTTTGGATCATGCAGAGAAGAGTTTATTTGATATTGCCCAGAATAATTTAAGAAGAGATTCTAGGAAAATGGATGATATCATGCGTGAAGCAATATCAAATTTGGAATTGTTGCGTGATCGTACAGATGGATTAACTGGTGTTCCTTCTGGTTTAACGGCATTAGATCGTATGACCTCCGGATGGCAACCTTCAGATTTAGTAATTATTGCGGCTCGTCCTGCGATGGGAAAAACGGCCTTTGTTTTATCTGTAGCACGTAATGCTGCTGTAGATCATAATAAACCTGTAGCTGTTTTCTCTCTTGAGATGTCTTCAGTGCAATTGGTTAATCGTTTGATAGCTGGAGAAACAGAAATTGAACAGGAGAAGTTGAAGAAAGGTAATCTGGCTGATCATGAATGGCAGCAACTGCATTCTAGAATTGGAAGGTTGACTGAAGCACCTTTAATTATTGACGATACACCAGCATTAAACGTATTTGAATTTAGAGCCAAGTGCCGACGTTTAAAAGCGCAGCATGATATCCAGATGGTCATTGTCGATTATTTGCAACTTATGCATGGAAAGGCCGAAGGAAAAGGTGGTGGTAATCGTGAGCAGGAAATCGGTAGTATCTCAAGGGCATTGAAATCTGTTGCAAAAGAGTTAAATGTTCCGGTATTGGCCCTTTCACAATTAAGCCGTGCAGTAGAGTCTCGTCCAGGGAATTCAAAACGTCCTATGCTTTCTGATTTACGTGAATCGGGATCCATTGAGCAGGATGCGGATATGGTATTGTTTTTATACCGTCCGGAGTATTACGGTATGACCGAAGATGAAGAAGGTCGATCAACTGCTGGTGTAGGAGAGGTTATTATTGCTAAGCACCGTAATGGTGAAACTGGAATTGTGCCACTTCGTTTTATTGGTAAATATGTGAAGTTTGTGGATTTGGAAGATGAATTCACGGGTGTTGGTGTGGCGGATGGTTTTAATAATCCAACATCATTTAGCTCACCAGCAATGAATCCTTCGGCTATGTTTAGTGGTAGTGATATGGGAGGGATGACTGGTGGTATTACAATGCCTTCACGTATGAATGACATGCCGGACGATGCGCCTTTTTAATAACTTTAGAATATACGGTTATAATAAAAGAAGCACTGTTTACAAAACAGTGCTTCTTTTATTTCATACTGATTACTTTATCTACGATATAGACCGTATTTCCTCGCCAAGGTAGTGCTCCATGATATTCCTTATAATGCAAATCAAAGTATTTCCCACTATTTGATTCTAATTGTTTAAAAACGGTATCATCTTCAATTGAAAATTCAAATTGATTGCTTGCTACACCACCAGCTTTCATCTGTCCAAAACCCTCTTGAATAAGTTTACCTTCATATGTCTTGAAAACATTCCCTTTTTTGACAGCATAATTTAAATATCCTGATTTAACACCTTCTCCGAAAACGAAGTAATATTTATAATATGTTATGCTAGCTCCAATTGCTAAAATAACTAAGATGGTGATAAATAAAAATTTTTTAAAACCTCCTTTTTTTTGTTGCGTATCTGTAGAATTAGTCATATCTGAGTTTAATTTTATAATAAACTTAAGTAAAATTGTTTAGATGAACAATAAAGTTTCGTTTATACTTAAATCAATTTTTAGGCCATCTTTTTTTATATCGGTATTTATAATTCCTTAATTAATACTGGTTTTGGTTGTCTAAAAATGTAATTATGTAGTAATGCATTTATTTGCTGGAAGGAGTCGGTTTATTCTGATTATAGTCAATCCTTTATCAGCGTATTTATTTTTTTGCATTAGGTAATGATGAATTCAAAATAGTAAATGTTGAGACTTCTCTGTATAATATTATCTAAATTTGTTTTTTGAAAAACGATGGATGATACAATATTAAATAAGAAGAGGAAAATAATTCATTTAGATATGGATGCATTTTTTGCTTCTGTTGATCAACGCGATTTTGAAGAATTACGGGGTAAGCCTATCGCCGTTGGTGGATCTCCTGATGGACGTGGTGTTGTAGCCACTGCTAGTTATGAGGCGAGAAAATATGGTGTTAAGTCGGCTATGTCATCTATACAGGCTATAAAATTATGTCCCCACTTAATTTTTACTCGTCCTAGATTTGATGTTTACAAACAGGTGTCCGATCATATTCGTTCCATTTTTATCGTTATACTGATTTGGTTGAACCGCTATCTTTGGATGAGGCGTTTTTAGATGTATCGGATGATAAACAACATATTGGGTCGGCTCTAGAGATTGCTAAGAGAATTAAACGTGAAATAAAAGACGAACTTAATTTGACCGTGTCTGCTGGGGTTTCGGTTAATAAATTCGTGGCAAAGATAGCTTCTGATATGAATAAACCTGATGGTTTAACTTTTATAGGCCCTTCAAAGATTGTAACTTTTATGGAGGAGCTACCTGTTGAAAAATTTTTTGGAGTTGGAAAAGTAACGGCAAATAAAATGCGCTCTTTGGGTATTTTTAAAGGTCTCGATCTAAAAAAGCAATCACATGTAGATTTGACGCGATGGTTTGGTAAATCGGGAGATTTTTTTTATCAAATTGTGAGAGGTATTGACAATCGAGCAGTTGTACCAAATCGTATTCGTAAATCTATTGGTATTGAAGATACTTTTCCTAGTGATATTGGACAGTTAGATGAATTAAAATCAATTTTGGAAGACTTAAATTCACGACTTTATACACGACTCGAAAAAGGTGGTAAATGGGGGAGAACTTTGACTTTAAAAGTAAAATTTGCAGATTTTACGGTGTTGACAAGAAGTATCTCTATCTTGGAGATTTTTAAACATCAAGAAGATATGTATCAAATTGCACTTTCATTACTTCTAAAACTGGAGTTTGATAAAAAAGTCCGGTTAATGGGGATTTCGATTTCAAATTTTAGAGATGAAAGTAATGACCGTTTCGAGGGTTATCAATTGTCTCTGTTTGATGATTAATTAAATTCGAGTTGTCTAATCACCTTGTTACAACTTAAATTTCTTGTAAATAGGGGCAATTTCCTATATTAGTGCTCAAACTTAGATAATCTTCATATTTAAATGAGTAAATTAATTACCGCGCTGAGTCTTACGGCTTTTATTCTGGTATCAGAATCTACAGTTCAGGCGCAACAAAAACGATTGGATTTTGATCAATCTTGGGGAAATCGAAATTCATTAACACAAAATGTCAACTTCTACCCTGGTTGGGCAAACAGTGTCGCTTATCTAGAACGTGATGCGAAAGATGGTAAAACGTATCAAATTGATTTGAAAAGTGGGAAACGTGAATTATATGTCGTTCCTGCCAAATCATCTGTCAAAGTATACGTTTCAAAAAATGATATTTTTATTCAGGACGGTAGTCAAGCAGCTAAGCAACTGACAAGTTCTCCTGATGTTGCAGAGCAAAATCCAACACTTTCACCAGATGGTAAACTTGTTGCTTTTACACGTAAAAGTGATCTGTATGCGATTGATTTAACGACAGGCAAGGAAATTCGTTATACTACCGATGGTACAGATGTTATCTACAATGGTTGGTCATCGTGGGTGTATTATGAGGAGATCTTAGGTAGATCAACTAATTATAAAGCTTTTTGGTGGTCTCCAGATAGTAAGAAGTTGGCTTTTATGCGCTTTGATGATACAAAGGTGCCTATGTTTCCAATTTATGTGTCGAAAGGTCAACACGGTTATCTAGAAGAAACGCGTTATCCTAAAGCTGGAGATCCAAATCCAGAAGTTAAGGTCGGTTTTGTAAATGCTACTGGTGGAGAAGTGACCTGGTCTGATTTTAACGAAAAGGATGATCAATATTTTGGCCAACCTTATTGGAGTTTTGATAGTAAAAATATCATGGTTCAATGGATGAATCGTGATCAGAATAATTTGAAATTTTATCAAGTTGATCCTAACTCTGGAGCTAAGAAAGAAATTTATGATGAAAAACAATCTTCATGGATTAATTTAGATCATGAAGAGCGTATCACCTATCTGGCCGATAACAAACACTATATATTAAAATCAGATAAGACAGGCTGGGCTCACTATTATCTTTATACTTTAGATGGTAAGTTATTAAATCCAATTACATCGGGTAATTGGCAGGTGACTTCATTAGAGTATATCGATGAGAAGGCAAAAGTAGTTTACTTCATGGCGCGTAAAGAGAATTCGGCACGTTATGATCTATATCGTGTTGACTTTTCAGGTAAGAATATGAAAAGACTGACATTTGGTGATTATTCGCATGATGTAAAAGTATCTCCTGACGGACATTATTTCATAACTAATTATTCTAACGTAAGCACACCTAATAAGGTAGCACTAGTGACAATAATGGTAAAATTGTAAAAGAACTGGCCGATAGTAGAGCATCGGATTTTAATACCTATAAATTTGGTGAGACAAAATACTTTACTATAAAGTCTGATGATGGACAGTATGATTTACCTGTTGTCGTGACTTATCCGACGGATTTTGATGAATCGAAAGAATACCCTGTTATTTTCAGTATATATGGTGGTCCTGACGCAGGTACTGTGAAAGATACATGGAAAGGTACAAGAAGTCAATATTGGGCTAATGAGGGCGTTATTCAAGTGTCGGCTGATCATCGTGCATCTGGACAATTTGGAAAACAGGGCGTAGCACTTATGCATCGTAATCTGGGACACTGGGAAATTATAGATTATTCTACTGTTGCGAAATGGTTTAAAGCAAAACCTTGGGTAGCTAAAAATAAATTTTTGATTACTGGCCATAGTTATGGCGGTTATATGACATGTTTAGCAATGACTAAAGCCGCAGATGTTTTTGACTTTGGGATAGCTGGTGCTCCTGTGACATCATGGGAGTTGTATGATACCCATTACACAGAGCGTTGGATGGATACGCCACAAGATAATGCAGAGGGATATAAAAATGGTTCTGTCTTAACTTATACGGATAATTACAAAGGTGTTTTGAGAATTATGCATGGCGATATGGACGATAATGTTCATTTGCAAAATACCATGCAATTGGTTGATGCTTTGACCGATCGTTCTGTACCTTTCGAGTTGATGATTTATCCGGGTAGTCGTCACGGATTTGAAAGATCTAAAAATGCATATGATTTTAAAGAACGTGTACGTTTTTACTATCAGTATTTATTAGAAAAACCGGTTCCAAAGGACTTTAAATAGAGGTGTACCTATAACTAAAGCCTTCTCAGAATATTATTTGAGAAGGCTTTTTTGTTTTGCTATCTTTTGTGTGTAAAAAAAGATGAAATATTGAGTTGTTAAATTGTTGATAACCAAAAATTATTTCATCTTTGTGTAATTTATTTTTATTTCGATGATTCAGTTTCTCAAGGAGAGCACTTTTGCTGTTAATGAAGTTTTAAGCAGATCAATTCATATACTAAAGGGACATTATTTCTCAATAGGGGGATTGTTATTGTCTATTTTTTTATTGTTTGTTGTTGCTCATGAATTAACTTTTTATTTGGAGACCTCAAGTATACTTCTCAAAATTCCTTTGATGCTGTTATTTGCTGTAACTTTATTAGGCTTACAATTGTTTCTGTTTAAATTTATTTTGAATTTATTGGATCATAAAGAGCATGTGGGTGTTGTTAAAACATGGCCTTCCTGGGCAGAATTAATTAATTTTTTAGGTGGAATTGTCGTTTTTACATTAGCTTCTATATTGATTCTTTTTTTTGCTATGATTGTTTGTTTCCCCCTTATCTATATGGGTATAGATACGGAGGTGGTATCATTTGAGATCGTACCAAATGTAGGAGCAATCTTATCCTTCTTTATATTGCTTCGTATCTCATTCTTTCCTTTTTTTATTATTGATAAAGGAATTAGTGTCATGAAGTCTTTGCGTTGGAGTCTGGCGATTACGAAAGGAAATATAATTCGTTTATTTTTAATTTTATTGAGTTTAGCTTTTGTTAGCGTATTAAATATTTATTGTGTTTATATGGAGTATTCCATTATGGCAATTATATTTAGTTTAATAAATTCATTTTTAATTATCCCGTTAACTTCTGTTGTCTATACAGTTGCTTACCGAGATATGGTTCAAGAATATAAGGGTAGTGAAGATCCGAGTATTTTAAGTAATATATTTTAATAAATAATTTTGATTTTGAATAAAAAAGGAATTGCGGTTTTAGGTTCAACGGGTAGTATAGGTACACAAACCTTAGATGTGGTACGCGCCTTTCCTGATCTTTTTCATGTTGTAGTATTGACCTGCGGTTCAAATGCTACTTTGTTAGTAGCGCAGGCATTAGAATTTTTGCCCGACGCTGTTGTTATTATCAATGAAGAACAAGTTGATTTTGTTAAATCAAAATTAGGACATACTCAAATTGCGGTTTACTCAGGTATGCAGGCTTTAGAAGAAGTGGTACAGTTTGAGGCGGTTGATGTTGTTTTGAATGCCATTGTAGGTGCTGCTGGACTCAGACCTACTGTTAAGGCTATTTCCTGCGGTAAGGATATCGCACTAGCTAACAAAGAAACACTGGTTGTTGCGGGTGAATTGGTGATGAGCTTAGCTTCTCAATATCAAGTTAAGATGTTGCCAGTCGACTCGGAACATTCAGCGATTTTCCAATGTTTGGTTGGTGAAGAAGCTAATCCGATTGAAAAAATATATATCACTGCCTCTGGAGGGCCTTTTCGTGGGAAGGACCGTTCGATATTGACTTCCGTAACAAAGGAACATGCTTTGAAACATCCGAATTGGGTAATGGGTGCTAAGATTACGATTGACTCGGCTTCATTAATGAATAAAGGACTTGAAGTAATCGAAGCAAAATGGCTTTTTGATCTGAAAGTAGACCAAGTTGATGTAATTGTACATCCTCAGTCCATTGTACATTCGCTTGTACAGTTTCAAGATGGATCTTTAAAAGCACAACTCGGATTGCCAGATATGAAGTTACCGATACAGTATGCCCTGTCTTATCCAAATCGTTTAAAGAATACTTTTGAACGGTTTAATTTTATGGATTATCCAGAATTAACTTTCGAAAAGCCAGATTTGGAAACTTTTAAAAATTTGGCATTAGCTTATGATTCTTTACGAAAGGGAGGGAATAGTGCATGTGTACTAAACGCGGCAAATGAAGTCGTTGTGGATGCATTTTTGAAGGATAAGATTAGTTTTTTAGGAATGAGTGATGTGATCGAGACTGTATTGGAAAAAGTAAATTATCTTGCGAGACCAAGTCTAGATGACTATATTGAGTCCGATTATGCTGCAAGGAGAGTTGCGCAAGAAATAATCAATTAAGTAAATAATTATAGAAGAAGATACATGGGTGTTTTAATTATGGTGGCACAAGTCATATTGGGCTTGTCAATTTTGATCGTATTGCATGAGTTGGGCCATTTTTTAGCGGCACGCGCTTTTGGAATTAAAGTAGAAAAATTTTATTTATTTTTTGATGCATGGGGTGTCAAATTATTTAAATTCAAATATAAAGACTGTGAATATGGAATTGGCTGGTTGCCTTTAGGTGGCTATGTTAAAATTGCTGGTATGATTGATGAATCCATGGATACTGAGCAATTGAGTGGAGAGCCTCAAGAATGGGAGTTTCGTTCAAAACCAGCTTGGCAACGTTTGATCGTGATGCTAGGTGGTATTATTGTTAATGTCATTGTTGGTGTTGTTGTATTTTGGATGTTAACATTTAAAATGGGCACTACGGACATCAAGAATGATCAATTGGTGAATGGTATTGTACCCGGGGAAATTGGGAAGTCAATCGGCTTGCAGGCGGGAGACCGTATTTTGGCTATTGATGGCACTAAGATTGAAAACTATTCAGATTTAATTAGCTCTAAACTATTAATGGGAGGAGTAGATCTGACTGTAAATCGTGCTGGTGCTGATACAAAAATTCATGTTCCAGCGGATATCTTAAATACAATTGCGGATAAAAAAGATGAGAAATTTATAGAACCACGGATGAAAATGACCTCTGTTGCAGCTATTCAACCGGGTTCAGAAGCAGTTAAAATGGGTTTTCTTAAAGGCGATAGTATTGTTGCAGTTGACAATACGCCAATTCAGTTTTTTGATCAGTTTAAGGACCAATTGAAAGCAAAAGTCGGAAAACAAGTTGAATTGAAAATTTTACGCGATGGTCAAGAACAATCTTTAAAAGGTGTTGTGCCTTCTGATGCGATTTTGGGTTTTAATGTTAATCCGGATCAAACCATTAAAACATTTACGATTCATTATAGTTTAATGGAGTCTTTGCCAATGGGGGCAAAGAAAGCATTCACGGTTATTACTGATAATGCAAAAGGATTTGGTAAGATATTTAAGGGAGAGATTCGTGCCGATAAAGCTTTATCAGGTCCTGTAGGTATTGCGCAGTTGTTCGGTACTGAAGTGGACTGGGTACGCTTCTGGTCATTAGTAGGTATGTTGTCTATGGCTTTGGCATTCATGAATTTATTACCGATACCGGCATTAGATGGTGGACACGTGGTATTCTTGTTGATCGAAATGATCCAAGGAAAACCATTAAGTGAAAAATTCTTAGAGAAGGCACAGATGGTAGGTTTCTTTATTTTACTTGCTCTAATGGTCTTTATTTTTGGAAATGACATTTTTAAATTATTCAAGTAAGGGATATTAAGTTTATACAAGGGGGTCTTACTTAATTTGTAAGACCCTTTTTATTTTTAGATATTTGTATTATGGATGGAAAAACAAGAGCAACGATTAAACCTGGTATGTTGGTTAACATTATCTTGAAAAAAGATCAGCGATCAGGAGAACTTACTGAAGGTATTGTTAAGGATCTTCTGACATCTGCACCATTTCATCACAGAGGAATCAAGGTTCGATTGATGGATGGTCAGATCGGTCGAGTTGCAGAGATAATTGAGGATGACTTTTAACCTATTTTAGTTTTATAAAAAAAGCTTCTGACCTAATAGGATAGAAGCTTTTTATAAACATTTTAAGAAATTGCTCTTTCGATCTTCATTATAGACCAGATTTATAACTGGTCTTAGATGATCGGAAATATCTTTTTCTGAATATCTATTTTAAAATTCTTTTGTAGGGAATCAAAAAATAAATGATTGCTTGGATTATTTTGAAAGACTAAATACGGAATCTCTATAATCTCTTTTTGTGTTTTTATTCTAAAGTACCCAAATAATAATCCTTTTGTATTTTGGATTGATTCAATTTGTTGCACTGCCTTAACATCTCGTAACAAATTAAAGTGATAAGGGTCTTTTGTCATAGATTCAATGACTACATCTTCAGTTTGCTTATTATACCAAATTACTTGACTGCTCGTTTTCTTTAAATGATTCTTAAAAAGAAAAAGGTAACCAATCATGTATATTGATATTGGAAATAGGAATAGTAAAATCTTTATTTTGATTATCAGCGCAAGCATAATAATCAATAAAATTGCTCCTATACCTACATTTTTCATTACCTTTTGAGATGTATCTGCTATGATAACTTTGGATGTATCTATTTTTTGATAACCATTTTTTACAATAATAGCTGGACTATTGGTTGCGGTAAATGACGCGGACAGCTTTTTACTGATGTAGTACAATAAAAATAAAATAAGTCCAACTATTAATATAACTTTGGTCATGACAGTTTATATGTTAATACTGTTCATTATCATTTGGATAATTAACTGATTTTACATCAGCTACATATTGTCCTACAGCTCCCGTTATTTCTTGATATAATTGTGCATATTGTCTTAAAAACTTAGGTTTAAAGCCTTTAGTCATACCTAGCATATCATTGACAACTAGAACTTGTCCGTCACATTGGTTACCAGCGCCTATACCAATAGTCGGTATCGCTAAACTTGCACTTACTTCGGCAGCAAGTGCTGCTGGTATTTTTTCCAACACGATGGCAAAACAACCTGCTTCTTGCAGTGCTAGCGCATCGGCCTTTAATTTTTCAGCTTCATTATCATCTTTAGCACGAACACCAAAATTTCCAAATTTATTAATTGCTTGTGGTGTTAATCCCAGATGTCCACAAACTGGTATTCCCGCATTTATAATTTTCTTAATGTTGTCAATGATTTCTAGACCACCTTCCAATTTAAGGGCGTGTGCTCCCGACTCTTTCATGACACGTACTGCAGATAAATAGGCTTGATCGATGCTTCCCTGATATTCGCCGAAAGGAAGATCCACTACAACCATTGCTCTAGTTGTACCTCTTACAACAGATGCCGCGTGGTAGATCATCTGGTCTAAGGTGATGGGCAGTGTTGTTTCATAGCCTGCAAATACGTTCGCAGCGGAGTCGCCTACTAAAATGATATCGATGCCACCTTCGTCAAGTGCTTTTGCCATGGTGAAATCATAACCTGTTAACATCGCGATTTTTTCATGACGATGTTTCATTTCCTGTACCTGTACTGTAGTGATACGTTTTATTTCTTTATTTACAGACATTACTGATTTGTTTAAATTAACCAAAATTAGAGAAATTCGTTGAATTAAGGTCATTAATTATTGATTTTAAAATGATAGTTTGGTAATTAGCAGATTAAATTGCTTTGATTTTACTATTTTTGCAGGATGAGAGAAAACGAAACTCGCTTATTTAAATTTCCAAAATTTTCCGATCTAATTGTTTTTGAAGATGATAATTTGATTGTTATCAATAAACCCCCTTTCATTGCTTCGTTAGATGAGCGTGAAGGAGGAGAGATCAATATTTTACGATTAGCAAAAAAATATTACGCAGATGCGCAGATTTGTCACCGGTTAGATAAGGAAACTTCTGGATTATTACTGATTGCTAAAAATCCTGAGACCTACCGTTCTGTTTCTATTGAATTTGAAAGACGTCGTGTCAATAAGGTATATCATGCTATCATTGCAGGCACACATACATTTACGGATTTAAAAGTTGAGTTACCCATTTTAAATCAAGGAAGCAAAAATGTGTCAATAGATCGCGCCAAAGGTAAGGCGGCTACTACAATTTTTAATTCAATACGTTATTTTAACCACTATACTTTAGTCGAATGTAAGCCTATTACAGGCCGTATGCATCAAATTCGTATTCACTTAGCCACACAGAAAGCTGCAATTGTGGGGGATGATATGTATCATGGAAAACCGGTATACTTGTCACAGATTAAAAAACGTGGGTTTTCTTTGGCTAAAAATGAAGAGGAACTACCAATTATGAAGCGCTTTGCTTTGCACTCCCGGTATGTTGACTTTACAATTGATGGAAAGAAGTTTGAGTTTGAAGCCCCATATCCAAAGGATTTTGCGACTTTGCTTAAACAGTTAGAAAAGTTTGATTCTTAAATGCCGATCATGAATCCGAAAACAAAAAAATAATTGGCAATTCAGTATTTGTCGTTATCATTCTTTTGCTTTTGTGGCCAACAAGTAGAGCTTATTTTCAACAAGGCTTAATGAAAATTGGTTTATTTAAACCAACATTGGAAGAACCTGAAAAAATAAATTCGCAGATTTCTGTGCAGAATAACATTTCTTTTAAAAATGATAAAGGGGAGATCGTGAATATGAACGATCTAAAGGGTAAAGTTGTATTCATTAATTTTTGGGCCACATGGTGTCCTCCTTGCATTGCAGAAATGCCTTCCATTGCTACGTTATATGAACGATTGAAAGGTAATAGTGAAGTCGTTTTTCTGATTGTAGAAATTGAAGGAGAATCTGAGAAGGCAAATAAATTTATGACGGGTAAACAATTAAATCTACCCGTTTATTATCCAAATTCACAAATTCCTAAAGAATGGTTAGGTGGTTCTATACCAACGACATTGATTATCAATAAACATGGTGAGATTGCTACTAAACATGAAGGTTTAGCAGATTATTCTCGCCAGGAAGTTTCAGATTTTATAATTGAATTAACAAAAAAATAAGTACAGAATAACCGGTATGACTAGAGCAGAACTTATTCAACAGATTAAGATAAAAAAATCATTTCTTTGTGTTGGTTTAGATACAGATATTACAAAAATACCTGAGCATCTACTGGCAGAGGAGGATCCAATTTATACGTTTAATAAAGCCATTATTGATGCTACATCAGATTTGTGTGTCGCATACAAACCGAATATCGCATTTTATGAGAGTTACGGTATTAAAGGCTGGCAGTCTTTGCAAAAAACTTGGGAGGCATTACCTAAAGATTGTTTGAGTATTGCTGATGCTAAACGTGGTGATATCGGAAATACATCAAAATGTATGCACAGGCATTTTTGATGAAAAGCAATCGGGATTAGGTTTTGATTCCATAACGATAGCACCATATATGGGAAATGATTCTGTTACTCCCTTTTTAGATTTTGATGGAAAATGGGCAATTGTACTGGCATTGACATCAAATGCAGGAAGCCTGGATTTTCAAAATTTTAAGAATGAATCAGGTTTGCAGTTATTTGAGCAAGTCATTGATAAAGTGAATACATGGGGAACAATTGAAAACCTGATGTATGTAGTAGGTGCGACCCGTGGTGAAGGTTTTATTAAGATTCGTGAGCATGCTCCTGATCATTTCCTTCTAGTTCCGGGTGTTGGAGCGCAGGGAGGTTCCCTTCAAGATGTCTGTCAATATGGAATGAATAAGGATTGTGGCCTTTTAGTAAACAGCACAAGAGGTATTATCTATGCTTCAAAAGGACATGATTTTGCGGAGAAAGCAAGAGAAGAGGCTTTGAAATTACAACAAGAGATGGAAGCCGAATTAATTAAGGCTGGAATTATTAGTTAATTCTTACATATCGGCATATTGAAAAGCTTCAGATCGAAAGGTCTGAAGCTTTTTTTATGTATTTAGGTGATTAATCGTGATTATTCATAAAGAAGAAATTGTAAATTTAAAATATAAAATAGATAACAATGAATGTAGTGAGTACTCTACTATTAGCATGTATGCTAGGAACTGGCTGTGTGGTTGATGCACAAGAGATCGGAAATATTGTAGAGGGTGAAGTTTTTACTTCAACGAAGTCTAGTGAAGATATGTATCAGTTAGTCTGGAAACTTTACAAATCTAACAAGCACGAAGAAGCTTTAAAACTTATCGATAAGCTTATCGCTCAAGATAAAACAATAAGTGCTTATTACGAATTGAAATGCTACATCTTAATTGCACTGAAAAGAAACACAACTATTATTGAAACTGCCACGAAGGGTATCGCATTAGATCCTGATAATCATTCGTTTTACGATATAAGGGGTAATACTTATTATTTTGATTTAAAA
Organism: Sphingobacterium sp. IITKGP-BTPF85; assembly: GCF_001006065.1. NCBI lineage: Bacteria > Pseudomonadati > Bacteroidota > Sphingobacteriia > Sphingobacteriales > Sphingobacteriaceae > Sphingobacterium > Sphingobacterium sp. IITKGP-BTPF85. The sequence goes on along the minus strand of NZ_ASZT02000005.1, from coordinate 11,763 downwards.
CCCGAATTGGCAAGATCTGATTATCAAAAGGTACTTCAATTGGAAAAAAATAATGCTCGTTATTATAATAATTATTTGAAGTTACTTAATGAAATGCGCAAGGATGATGAATTGATAAATGTATTTAAGCTTTTCGAGAATAGCATGGTAAGTGGAGAAGATATCAAGGAACCTCGATTTATAGCTGATGTTTACTTTTATGGAGCCTTGGCCTATCAACGTCAAAAAGATAATTTAAGAGCTGTTGAGCTTCTTGGGAACGCAATTAAAAAATCTCCAGAAGCAGCGATGTATTACAATAATAGAGGTTTGATATTTCAAGATCTAAATAAACTGGAAGCTGCAAAGAAGGATTTGGATAAAGCTATTGAATTGGATCGTGATAATCCTGTTTATTATGAAAATAGATATGCTATCTTTTTTGATTTAAAGAAATATCAAGAGGCGCAAAATGACCTATTAAAAGTAATTAGTCTGGGAAATTCTGATCTAGATATCTATGCTTCATTGGCACTGACCTATGATGTTCTTAATAATTATCCAAAAGCTGCTGAATATTATGATTTGGTTTTACGCAAAAATCCAAATCAAACAATGATTCTAAGTAACTATGCTTATGCTTTATTTGAATTGAATCAAATATCTAAAGCTATTGAAATGTTTGAACGGGCGCTTGTTACTGATCCTGCAGAGGTTGATATTTTGGTAGGTCTAGCAGTCTTATATCACGTTGATGGGAAAGAAAATAAGTCTAAAGATTTATTTCAGGACATTAAAATCAAGACAAAATATGAGGCAAAAAAACAGCTACTAGAAACTTTGGAAAAGGAAGATTATAGATTTTCTTCAAAATTTAAAGCAGCATGGGAAAACTGTTTTAGTGATTAATGTTATTTAAGCCTGATCAAAAGGTATTATTTTTTTGCAATAAAAATAGGGTGTGTTTTTATACAGAATGAGTATTTTGAGAAGATTTAAGTCAAATTTCCTTTCTATAAATTCATATCAAATGCGTAACTTTGCGCCATGCCAGAAAAAATTATAATTCTTGACTTTGGTTCGCAATACACGCAATTAATCGCGCGTCGTGTAAGAGAACTTAATGTGTATTGTGAAATTCACCCATTTAACAAATTACCTGAATTTGACGAGACTGTAAAGGGAGTAATCCTTTCGGGAAGTCCATATTCAGTAAGACAAGAGGAAGCTCCTCAAATTGATTTTAAATCAATTCAAGAGCGTTTTCCTTTATTAGGTGTTTGTTATGGTGCACAATATATCGCTCAAAAATCAGGAGGTGAAGTATTACCTTCGGAAATCCGTGAATATGGACGTGCTAATTTGCAATTTGTGAATGCTGAGAATGAATTATTAGCGGGTGTACCGGTTCAGTCTCAAGTATGGATGTCTCATGGTGATACTATTAAAGAAGTTCCTTCAAACTTTGAAATTATCGCAAGTACAGATAAAGTACGTGTAGCAGCTTATCACATTATCGGTACAAGAACTTTTGGTATTCAATTTCATCCAGAGGTGACCCACAGTACAGATGGTGTTATTTTATTGAAAAACTTTGTTGTGGAGATCTGTGGATGTGCTCAAGAGTGGACTCCAGATGCTTTTGCTGAAACAAGTGTTGCTTCTCTGAAAGCGGAATTAGGTGACGATCACGTAATTTTGGCATTATCAGGAGGAGTTGATTCTACTGTTGCAGCTGTTTTATTACATCAAGCCATTGGCAAAAATTTGCATTGTATTTTTGTTGATCATGGTTTGTTACGTAAAGGTGAATTTGAACAGGTTTTGGATTCATATAAAAACATGGGACTTAACATTAAAGGTATAAACGCAAAAGAATTATTTTTTGGTCGTTTAGCTGGTGTTTCTGATCCTGAACAAAAACGTAAAATTATCGGTAATTCTTTTATCGATGTATTCGATGAGGCAGCAAAAGAAATTCAAAAGGAATTACCTGAAGGTATTGAGGCAAAATGGTTAGGTCAAGGTACTATTTATCCAGATATTATTGAATCGGTATCAGTTAAGGGTCCTTCTGCGACTATTAAATCGCATCATAATGTTGGCGGTTTACCTGACTACATGAAGCTGAAAGTAGTAGAGCCTCTGAAGACTTTATTTAAAGACGAAGTAAGACGTGTTGGTAAAACATTGGGTGTAGATCCTGCTATTTTAGGCAGACATCCTTTTCCAGGTCCAGGGTTAGCTATTCGTATCTTAGGAGATATCACTGAAGATCGTGTACGTATTGTACAAGAAGCTGATGATATTTACATCCGTAATTTGAAAGAAGCAGGATGGTATGATAAGGTTTGGCAAGCTGGCACGATTTTTCTTCCTGTTCGTTCTGTAGGTGTGATGGGCGATGAGCGTACATATGAGCATGTTGTTAGTTTACGTGCTGTAGGTTCATTGGACGGCATGACTGCAGATTGGATTCACTTACCTTATGATTTGTTGGCAAAGATTTCAAATGAAATTATCAACCACGTCAAAGGCATTAATAGAGTTGTATATGATATCAGTTCAAAACCACCAGCGACGATTGAGTGGGAATAAAATTGCTCTTGCAGTAGCATTGGCTTTAAGTCTTGCAAGCTGTACGATAAAAAAAACAGGCGTACTTCGCTCACCTTCTAGTGAAGGTGAGCAGGGTACTGTTTCTAATAATAGTGGTAAAACTGCTGCTGAACAGGCTGAAGATGCCAGAAAACTCGAAGCTGCTAAAGCGAGTGAAAGCCTTAAAAATCAAAAATCAATTGCTCTTCTCTTACCTTTTCAATTAAACCGTATCGCAGGTATGCGTCCCACGGCTGAAGACGTTAAAAGATCGGCTTTAGCGTTGGATTTTTATCAAGGGTTTCAACTTGGCTTGGAAGAATTGGGTGAAAAAGGAAGTAAATTTAGTTTAAAGGTTATAGATTCTGAAGATGATAATTTTAGAAACACATCTTTAGCTGCTTCAGCGTCTATAAAAATGCCAATTTAATTGTAGGACCTGTTTATCCAAAAGAGATTAGAGCATTTTCACAAGCCTTTAAAGAGAAAAATATTTACAAATTTCACCTTTAGCGGCAACTTTGGCTTCCGAGTTTGCGATTCCCAATTTAGTGTCTTTAACACCTTCTATTCGTGCTCACTCTGAAATTATGGCGAAGCATGTAGCCAAGCAATATGCTTACGGCGACGTTGTTTTGGTTTACAATATACAAGATGGTGATAGTAAACAGTTTTTGGATAACTTTGCATCAGAGGCATTGGGTTATAATAAAAGTCTGCAAATAAAAGTTGTGACTTCTATAGCTGAATTAAACGAAAACTTAGTTGTTGCTGGGACTAATCATATTGTCTGTGGTACTACAAATAGAAATCAGATTAGAGCATTATTAGCAAATATGGACGTGCAAAGCAGTGAGTCGGGTTATGCTTTTAAATTGTATGGTCACCCAAATTGGGCAAAATTATCTTTTGAAGATTACACGAATATTGATCGTTATGAGTTGACCGTGACGACATCAACATTAGTGGATGAAAATGCTGAGCGAACAAGACGATTTAATCAAAAGTATAAGAATAAGTTTCAGGTAATTCCATCAGATTTTTCTTATAAAGGTTACGATGCCGCTATTTATTTTGGGGGCTTAATTGCTAAGTATGGCGATGACTACGCGCAACATTTGGTTAAGGAAACCTATTCTGGAATAAATAGTGATTTTAGTTTTGATTACTTTCCTGAGTGGGGATATGTAAATAGAGGGGTTCGATTTATGGTGTATCGTAATAATAGTTTTGATAGGAAGTAAAGATGAGTGATTTTAGTGAAAAAAGAGTACAGCAGCAAATTCGTAATTTTGAAAGAGCAATGGATGGTTATGAAGGGAATGAGCCGTTTGCTCGTTATCTAACTTCATTTTTTAAAATTAATAAGCAAATGGGATCAAAGGACAGAAAATGGACTTCCCGGTTGTGTTATAATTATTTTCGATTGGGTAAGGGGGCAACGCAGCTTTCTCAACAAAAAAGATTAATCATTGCGGAGTACTTATGTGAAACAGAAAGTCCATTTGTCGCTTTATTTGAACCTGATTGGAATTTAAGCCTATCATTGGAAGAAAAAATAGCTTTTTTAAAAAAACTAGAATTATTGGAGCTAGATACCATTTTTCCTTTTAAAAAATACCTTTCATCTGCGATAGATCAGGATGATTTTATACAAAATCAATTCTTGCAACCTGACTTATTTATTCGGATTAGAAAAGGTAAGGAAAAGTTTGTGAAAGCTATTTTTGAAGCGGAACAGATCGGCTATAAATTTATAACGGAACAAACTGTTGCTTTAGCAAATGGAACTTCACTACAGCGGTTTAAGGACCTCGACGGTGTAATCGAAGTGCAAGATCTTTCTTCTCAGCGGACCCTTGAATTTATGGATGCTTTTCCGAAAGAAAATTGGTGGGATGCCTGTGCCGCTTCTGGTGGTAAGGCTTTATTGTTCCTAGATAAGCATCCAACTATTAATTTATTGGTTTCAGATGTTCGTATGAGTATTCTGCGTAATTTAGATGAACGTTTTGAAAGGGCAGGTATAAAAGCTTATCGAAAAAAATAGTTGATTTAACGAAAGATACTACGCCTATTTTGGGTGCTGAGCTTTTTGATGGAATTATTTTAGATGCTCCATGCACAGGTTCAGGAACTTGGGGTCGTAGCCCTGAAAATATTAGTTACTTTAATGCAAAGAAGATCGATGAGTTTGCCACATTGCAAAAAGAAATTGCTAAAAATGTTTCATTGCATTTGAAAGTGGGTAAACCGTTGGTATACATCACTTGTTCTGTTTTTGAGAAAGAAAATGAGGAGGTGATTGCTTATATTCAAAAAGAACTGGGGTATAGTCTCCATTCTTATAAGGTATTAAAAGGATATTATGAAAAGGCAGATAGTATGTTTGTTGCCCGTTTAATCAAACTTTAATAGAATAAGAAATTTATCATAATAAAAGCATTTGCATATCGCAAATGGCTTTTATTATGATAGAACTATTAGCTTTGAATTAGCTTATTCACATTTACCCGGTACAACGAGCACAGGACATGTTGCTTTTCTAATTACAGCTTCAGAAACGGAGCCCGAGATAAAATGATCAAACCCTGTTCTACCATTTGATCCCATTACGATGAGATCTGCTGACCACTCATGAGAAGTGGCCAATATCTCTTCTTTTACCGAGCCTATTCTATTGAATAAGAAAACTTCATTAGCGCCTTCGAACTCTTGTCCTAGTTCTTCTAAGTATTTTTGAGCATTCTGCTGCTCTATTTCCGATACTTCGGGTATGATGATTGGTTGTTGACCTAACAGCGGATCTGCACCATAGCTGGCAGGAGAAGTGGGAGAGGTAACCGTCACTAAAGCTACTGAAGCTTCAAATTTTTAACCATTTCTTTAGCATAGGAAATCGCTTTATGTGAACATGGTTCATCGTCCACAGCAACTAATATTCTCGTTATTTTTACAACATTGGTATCCATGGTTCTGATATTAAAGTTTATATTCGTACATATTAATAACTTGAATATACGGTTTTTTGTTTTAGAAATATGGAATTTGGAATATGTAATTTAACAATTGTACCATTGCGGGCGGAGGAATCACATCGGAGTGAAATGGTTTCTCAATTGCTGTTTGGAGAAGCTTTCGAAATACTGACGAAATCAAAGGATTGGACAAAAGTTCGTACTGAAATGGACTCTTATGTTGGTTGGATACAGAATGGGCAATTTTTAGCAATAAGAGATGATCAGTATGAGGAGTACCAGTCGTTAAGTAAGGTAAAGATTGGTTTTGATGGGGGGCATCTTATCAATAATGATCTTTGTATCCAGCTTTTACATGGAACGATTGTACGAAAGGATTTTCCTTATATTGGAGTAGATCATTTAGTAGAGCTTAATGCAATTGAACTGCATTTTGAGCAAGAAGACTTCATCGAGCAGGTTGCAATACTCGCAAAGCAATACTGGGAGGTACCCTATCTTTGGGGAGGGCGATCTAAATTTGGAATTGATTGCTCCGGTTTCTCACAATTGATTTATCAATCCTTTGGTATTTCCTTACCAAGGGATGCTTATCAACAGGTTGAATTAGGGCAGACAGTTGACTTTTTGTCAGAGATTCAAGTTGGTGATCTTGCTTTTTTTGATAATGAAGAAGGTAGGATAAATCATGTTGGTATTATGCTGGACTCTGAAACCATTATTCACGCTTCTTCCCGTGTTCGAATAGATAGGATGGATCAAGAGGGAATATTTAATAAGGATTGGAATAAATACACACATAAGCTGCGTATCATCAAGCGCTATGTTTAAAAAAGAAAGGTCCGTCTATATTGAGACGGACCTTTCTTTCTTTATTTTCAAATATGATTAGAATTTGAAAGTTAAACCAAATTTAGCTGTATCAAAAAAGTTGTTAAAACTGTTGATGTTAGCATTGAATTCGTTTGAAGATTTACCGCCATCTTCTTTAGCTGTACCAAAAGATAATAAGTCTGTTAAACCAAAGTTGATCGCGATGTTTTCAGTAACGAAGTAATTCATCCCTAAACCAGCGCCAGCACCAAATCCTTTAACTTTAGGAATGTCTGTAGTTGTTGTACCGTTGTTAACTTCTCCAGTTCTTTGTTGATAACCAGCTGCCAATTGCGCATAAGTTTTAAAACGTGATCCTAAATCTAAAAAGTAGTAACGACCATAAGCACCAACTCCAAAGTTGCTTGATTTATTGTAAGTATCGTTAGTACCAGAATAGTCTGTTGCTTTTAAATTTCCAAAGTTGAAATCTAAACCAACTGCAACTTTATCAGATACGAAATAACCTACAGAAGGATTGAAGTTGAATGAGTTTTCTTTCTTTTCAGCTGTTTTATTATTTTTTGTATTTGCTGAGAAATTACCTTCTACAATAAAGTCAGTTTTTTTGAAACCAAATTCTTGTGCTTGAGATGCAAAAGTTAGACCAGCTACTGCTGTTAGAGTAAGTAATAATTTTTTCATTTTTTTAAAGTTTGTTTTTACAATATCCATAGTCAAACCTTTTGACTATTTGATTGATATTATCAATATAGATACCAAATTGATTTTTCAATGTCATAGAAATGTATTGATAAATTGTGTTAATCGTAATTTAAACGTTTTCAGAGGTTTAAAAATTGACATTATGAAAAAATAATTTATAATATATTTTGATATTTATATTGATTTAACTTTTTGTGATAAAATGTCAGTTTTTATTATGACACAAAAAAGACCATATGTCAGTGCTGACATATGGTCTTATAATTATTTTATTATTTAATATTTCTAGTCGAAATATTCTTTGATCCGTTCAAAAAATGATTTTTCAGATTTACCAGGTTGTGGCTTGAAATTCGGTGATTCTTTCAATTTCTGTAAAATCTCTTTTTCGTCAGATGAGACCGCTTTAGGCGTCCAGATATTCACGTAAATCAATTGATCACCTTTGTGGTAAGAATTGACTTCAGGAATACCTTTTCCTTTTAGTCTTAATATCTTGCCGGCCTGAGTTCCTGGTTCAATTTTAATTTTTGCTTTACCATCAATCGTTGGAACTTCAACGCTTGTTCCTAATGTAGCATCTACAAAATTAATATATAGGTCATAAATAATATTTAGACCATCTCTTTTTAATGCTTCATGAGGAATTTCTTCAATGAGGATAATAAGATCACCGGCAACACCTCCGCGAGGAGCTGCGTTCCCTTTTCCACTCATTGAAAGTTGCATACCTTCACTTACACCAGCCGGAATGTTGATCGCAATTGTTTCTTCACCTCTTTCTAATCCTTCACCTCTACATGTAGTACACTTTGCGGTAATTTCTACCCCTTCACCATTACAAGTAGGACAAGTGCTTGTAGTTTGCATCTGGCCTAAGATTGTATTGGTTACGCGGCGAACAGATCCTGAGCCGCCACAAGTATTACAAGTGTGGAAAGATGATTTATCTTTTGCACCACTACCATCGCAGGTATGACAGTTTACTTGTTTATTTACTTTTACTTTTTTCTCAACACCTTTAGCAATTTCTTCGAGTGTTAATTTTACTTTAATGCGAAGATTTGTTCCTTTAGCAACACGACGGCCTCCTCTTGAGCCTCCGCCACCGCCACCGAAGAAACTTTCGAAAGGATGACCACCTCCACCAAATATATCTCCAAATTGGCTAAATATGTCATCCATATTCATGCCACCACCATAACCGCCTCCGGAAGCAGAGCTACCCGCATGACCAAATTGATCATAGCGTTGTTTTTTCTGAGGATTGCTTAATACATCATATGCTTCAGCAGCCTCTTTAAATTTTTCTTCAGCTTCATGATCACCAGGGTTTTTATCCGGGTGATACTTTACGGCAAGTTTACGGTAGGCAGATTTAATTTCTTTTTCATCTGCACCACGAGCTACACCTAATATATCGTAATAATCTCTTTTTGACATCTTTTTTATCTTATTGACCTATAATTACCTTAGCATGACGGATTACTTTATCATTTAAATAGTAACCTTTTTCAATAACATCAATAACTTTATTTTTCAAATCTGGAGTAGGAGCTGGAATAGCCGTTATTGCTTCTTGTAAATCAGCATCAAATTCTTTACCTACTACATCCATTTCTTTTAAACCTTGGTGTTCTAAAGTTTGTCTGAATTTATTATTGACGATCTCAATACCAGTTTTTATTGATTCAACATCTGTTGCTGTTTCCATTGCTTTTAAAGCTCTGTCAAAATCATCCACTGTTGATAATAGTTTTGTGATTACATCTTTTCCAGCAGATTGAATTAATTCAACACGTTCTTTACTTGTACGCTTTCTATAATTATCAAATTCTGCTGATAAACGCACATATTTATCTTTTGCCTCTGCTACTTCAGCACTTAATTTCTCTTCAACAGAAAGTTCAATCGTCTCTTCTTGATTTTCCGTTGTATTATCCTCAATAGGATCTTGAATCGTCTCGTTATTATTCTCTTGTTCGCTCATTTCTTCTAAATTCTATGTGGGAAACTAATGTTCTTTCTCTAAAATCTAATTACAGTCAAAGTTGTTGCCAAAATGAAAAAATCCGACAGCTTGTCAGTAACCGGGAGAATGGACTAACAAAATGTCGGATGATCAGGATTTATGTCAGTATTGACAGTTATATTTCTACTTGATCTAGCAATACCCCATCAGCGGTTTTGATGATGCGTGCAGGCATATTACGGATTATTTGGTAATCATGAGTTGCCATTAAAACTGCTGTTCCAGAAGAAGCGATATCCCGTAAAAGCAATACAATTTCTTCAGAAGTAGCAGGGTCAAGGTTTCCTGTTGGCTCATCGGCCAATATAATTTCCGGATTATTAAGGAGTGCTCGTGCAATAACAATACGTTGCTGTTCTCCTCCTGAAAGTTCATGAGGCATTTTTTTTAATTTCGAGCGAAGTCCTACTTTTTCCAGCACATCGAGCATTCTATGTTCAATTTGCGTTTTATCTTTCCAGCCGGTGGCTCTAAGTGCAAATTCTAAATTTTTCTCTACAGAGCGATCTGATAATAAATGAAAATCTTGGAAAACGATTCCTAACTTACGTCTCAGGTAGGGGACATCATTTTCATGCAGTTTTTTTAAATCAAAACCTGCAATTAGTCCTTCTCCATTACCAATATATAAATCGCCATAGATTATTTTTAGCAAACTACTTTTTCCACTTCCTGATTGACCAATGAGGTAAAGAAATTCGCCTTTATTGATATTCAAATTCACATTCGATAAGACCAAATGTTTTTGTTGGTAGATATCGACGCTTTTTAATGTGATTACTGTATTTCCAGACATTGAACTATAATTCTAATTTTTTTATTTGTCCAAATGGCAATTCCTTTACCATTTGCATAATGTACGCTGACTTGTCTCCGAGACCAATTTGTCCAAAGATTTGTCGGGGCGATCAACCCTAAAATATGCTAAAAGAGTGAATGAATCATCTCTTAATTGAACATAGTCAGGGATTTTGGCAACTCCTTTTACTTTGATTATATACATCTATTTACAAAGTTAGTACTTTTTATTTCAAAAAATCCTTCCACGAATATAAGGCTATGCTTACTGGTTTGCAAATAAAAATTCTAGTGTATTGACCCCATCAGCATAATCATCTAAAGCAGGATTTTGTCCGGCACCGAATTTAAAAGCTGGTGTTTTGATCGTTAAAGGTGCTTCTGATGTAACGCATTGTAAGCTGTCTGATAATGTATTTAAGTGCTGGGAAAGATTGTCTAAGTTATCATACTCTTCAAAATAAACCACAGCTAAGGGTGATGCTATTTTGTCATTTTGTTTTAATAATAAAAACCCATTATCATAATGCTTGTCACCATTTATTAAATAAATGGATTTGTTATAATCGTAATTATTATTGTATTTATAATGCGTGTTCACATCTTTAAAAGATTCAATTCCTTCATAGAAATGACTTATATCATAATTTTTTGGGATAAATATTTTAGATACAGAACGACATCCCAGACCGTAATAATCAAAGATATCATGGCCTAAAGCTTTTAGTTGCTCGTGCGATTCTTCACCTGTAATGATGGCAATGCTGTTTCTGTTTTTTCTAATAATATGTGGTTTTTTTCCAAAGTAATGTTCAAAGTACCGCGAAGAATTGTCGGAACCTGTTGCAATCACTAGATCAAAATCAGTTAATCTATCTACTAGTTGCACGCGATCTTTAAATCTTGGTTCAACTTCTATCAATTTCTGAATCACGTAAGTTGTTAGAAGAGCATCGTCTGAAGAAACCTTAATCTGTGCTTTAAAACCAGCGACCAATACGCATAATATATCATGAAGACCTACAAGAGGTATATTGCCCGCTAAGACTAAACCTACAATTTTGTCACTTTCAATATCAGGATATGGCGATAGCAATTTTCTAATAGCTCAAGGTTTAAATTTGCTTTCCAAGAAGTAAAGGCTTTATTAACGTGTTCTGCGGTATACCATGCATTTTTATGATGAGCAGTTGCAACTAAATGTTGTAGCTCTGCATGATCATTAATGAATAAGTTCGCAAGTTTTGCAAACCTTCTAATCGTTGTTTCTTTGTCAAAATGTAAAAATTAATAAACGTGTATACACAAATTTGTATTATATTTGTGTTATTAATACAATCAGCGAAACCAAGTTACTCTTAGTATTTAAACGTGTAAAATGATTTGATTGTATAAATGATAGTACAAAAATAGTTTTTTATCATAATTTTGAGGTTATAAATGGCGATTAAAATTACAGACGAGTGTATTAACTGTGGTGCTTGTGAACCGGAGTGCCCAAATAATGCAATATATGACGCTGGAGTGAGTTGGAAATTCTCAGATGGGACGGCATTAGATGGAGTTATTGATTTTGGCGATGGAGTAACGTTAGATGCTGACGATTCTCAAGCTGCTGTATCAGATGAAGTATATTACATTGTTTCGGACAAGTGTACAGAGTGTGTTGGTTTTCATGATGAACCACAATGTGCAGCTGTTTGTCCAGTAGACTGCTGTGTAGATGACGAAGAGGTTCGTGAATCTGAAGAGGAGTTATTAGCAAAGAAGGCCTGGTTACACGCTGAATAAAAGCATCGCTTTTAAAATAAAATTTTGAAAAAGGTAGAATATGTACAT